>CAMFTS010000030.1 GCA_945988915.1 uncultured Clostridia bacterium | reverse complement strand
GATATAGGCTTGAAGATTTAATTCCTGTTATTGAGGAAAAACTTAAATCCGGCGGCACCTTTGAGATAAATTTTAACGGAACAAGTATGCTGCCGCTGCTTGTCGAGGGCAGGGATACGGTTATCTTAAAGGCTTTTGACGGGAATTTAAAAAAATATGATATTCCGTTGTATAAACGAAGCGACGGCCACTATGTTCTGCACAGAGTCATTGGGGTAAACGGTGATACATTCACAGCCTGCGGTGATAATCAGTGGGCGGTCGAAGAAGGCGTCAAAAAAGAACAGATTATCGGCATAGTCTGTGCAATAAACAGGAAAAAGAAAAGAGTGTCGGTTGACTCACCCGCTTATAAGCTGTATTGCAGAGTATGGGTGTTTTTAAGACCGGTCAGAGGGTATATTGTTAAAGTAAAGGGAAAGTTGAAAAAATGAAACAGTCCACCGCTTTAAATTGGATAAAGGCTAATTCTAAAAAAGAATTACCCGGCTTAGTGTCATTGGTTATCTTTGACGCTTTGTTTTCCGCTTGCGGTGTTTCTATGGCTGTTTTTGCGAAGCTGATAATTGATGCGGCGCAGAAAGGTGAAAAAAATACACTTATTAAATATGTTGTTTTTCTGTTCGTAATCATTGTCCTGCAAATTGCGCTTAAGCTTGCAAGCAAGGCGGTTGAAATAAGAGTTTCGGGAAGACTCGAAATGAAATATAAAACCGATTTGTTTTCAAACATACTGAAAAAAGACTTTCTTAAAATAAGCGAGTATCACAGCGGCGAGCTTATGACGAGGCTTACGAGCGATATTAACATTGTAAGTCAGGCGGTAACCACTATTGTTCCGAGCATAGTTGCAACGGTTACAAGACTTGTTTGCGCATTTGCTGTTTTGTTCTATCTTGATAAATTATTTGCTTTGCTCTTTCTTGCGGCAGGAATTGCTCTTTTTGTTTTTACAAGAGTATTCCGCGGTTCAATGAAAAAGCTTCACAGAGCTGTCCAGGAAACCGACGGAAAAGTCCGCTCGTTTATGCAGGAAGCCATCGAAAGCATACTTGTAATAAAAATTTTCGGCGTCGGCAGAAAGATGAAAGAAAAGTCCGAAAAACTTCAGATGGACAATTACGATGCTAAGGTCAGAAAAAACCGTTGGTCTATTTTTGCAAATCTCGGATTTTCCTCGGCATTTTCATTAGGTTATTTGTTCGGTCTTGCATGGAGCGGATTAAGGCTTTGTGCAGGGAGCATAACTTTCGGTACGCTTACTGCAATTATGCAGCTTATCAATCAGGTTCAAGTGCCGTTTACATCTCTTTCAGGTATCGTTCCTCAGTATTATTCAATGCTTGCATCTGCCGAAAGAATTATTGAAATAGAAAATTCAGACAGCAGTAAGGCGACGAACAGTCCTGAGGTTGACACTCAGGAAATATATGAAAAGCTTGAAAGCATATGCTTTGACAATGTTGACTTCAGTTACGACAGGGATGTTGTACTTAAAAACGGATGTTTTAATATAAATAAAAATGATTTTGTTGTTATATCCGGGATTTCAGGAATCGGAAAAAGCACATTATTTAAGCTTTTGGTAGGAGTTATCCCGCCGGATTCGGGTAAAATTTACCTTAAGACACGCGACAATGATTATTGCGTTGACAAATATACAAGACCTCTGTTCGCCTATGTACCGCAGGGAAATATGCTTTTCAGCGGCACGATAAGAGATAACATAAGATTCGTAAACGAGAATGCGACAGACGAAGAAATTATGAAAGCGGCCGAAATAAGCTGTGCGGCAGATTTTATTAATGAGCTTCCTTTGGGACTTGATACGGTGCTTCTTGAAAGCGGACACGGGCTTTCGGAAGGTCAAATTCAAAGACTTGCTATTGCAAGGGCTATCTTGACGCATGCTCCCATAATGCTTCTGGACGAAGCTACCTCGGCACTTGACGAAGCTACTGAGCTTAAGCTTCTTGATAATATAAGAAAGCTGAAAGAAAAGACTTGTATAATTATTTCGCATAAGACTACCGCTTATAAAATCTGCGATAAGGAATTAAAAATCGAAGACAAAAGTATCACAATAAGAAATTTGGAAGACAGATAAACTTTTAGTTGTATATTCGCTTTTTATCTGCTATAATTACAAATGTATGTGATTTATACACAAGGAAGAGGAAAATAAGATGAACTATTATTCTGAGCCTAAAAAAGAATATGAGGAAGGTCTTAGTCTTGATACGGCTTTAATGTATGCTAAAAAGCTTATTGACAAGTGGTGGGCAATCGCTTTATCTGCTGTCATTTGTGCTTTGCTTGGCTTTGCTGTTGCTAAGGCATCTTATGTTGAAAACTATTCTTCACAGATTATGTTTATTGCAAGTAACAAGTCGCAGGCTATTACGGTTGCCGGTCAGACATCCTCTGACTTGAGCGCTTCGGTTTCACTTGCTGAAAGCTTTAAATATGTTTTCACTACAACCGAGCTTTCAACAGCTGTTGCAAATTCATGCGGATACAAAGTAACTCCTGAAGATATAAAAAAATATGTGTCTGTTAATTCTGTTGAAGAAACAGCTATTATTTACTTGACCGTTACAACAACAGATCCGAAGGTGTCATACGGTATCGCAAACGCATATGTTCAGAATTATTCAAGCGCTATTGAAGCTGCGTTTCCGAATACTTCGCTGACGGTTATCGACCCTCCGTTGATGCCTGAAAAACCAAATGCGGACAGAAGCAGTATTATATATACGCTTTTAGGTTTTATTGTAGGCGCATTTGCAGCTTGTCTTTTTATAGTTATGGCTGTTATCTTTAAGGATACAATTAAAAATTCCGAAGATATTACGAACAAGCTCGGCATAAAGCTACTCGGCGTTATCGGCAGAGTAGGCAAGAAATCCAAAAAGGATGATTCAAAACAAGGAATCCTTATTACAGATAAGCGCTCAGGCTTCTCATTTATTGAATCGCATAAGCTTATCAGAACAAAGATTGAGCACGCCGCTTCAAGAAATGATTACAAAGTTATTATTGTTTCAAGTGCAATGGAAAATGAGGGTAAAACAACAAGTGCCACAAATATTGCGCTTTCACTTGCACAGAACGGCAAATCGGTTCTTCTTATTGACGCTGACCTGAGAAAGCCGTCGGTTGCAAAAACTTTAGGATTTTCTGCTACTGATGATGAAGGCGTTTGCGGTATAGTATCGGGCAAGAAAACTCTTAAGGAATCAATTAAGTACTCGGAAAAATATCAGCTTTTTGTCCTTGTTTCAAACAAGGCTGTTGAAAATTCTGCTGAAATCCTTTCTTCGCCTAAGATGGAAGAAATCATTGAAGAAGCCAGAAAAGAGTTCGATTATATTATTATTGATACCGCTCCGTGCGGATTGCTTGCAGACGCATCAATTCTTGCAGCATATTCAGACACAATTGTCCTTGTTGTTAAGCAGGATTTCGCTTCGGCAAGAAGAATAAAGAGAGCTATTGAAAACTTTGATAACTCAGGAACAGAAATTATCGGCTGTATATTTAATAATTCTGAGAACGGTATGTCAAAACCGTCTTTATACGGCAGAAGAAACAGCTATGGTTACGGCTATGACAGCGAAAGTGTAAAGCAGCGCAGAAGAAGTAAAACACAGTAAAATGTCAGTATTATATCCCGTGTGAGAATATCACACGGGTATTTTTTACGGCCTGTATAACATAATCTTTAATGAAATATCTTTATATTTGTTTGCGGAAAACAAATATAGCAAAAAAATTTCGATTTTTGTTTGATAATTGTTGACTATATAAAGAATTTGTTATAAAATAAACTATAAATATGTGTATAAGTGCACCCTTTTGCAATTTAAGCGACACTCCATGGGTGTTTTGTACAGTAATTGAGCGTAATTTTATTTAGAATAGAATATAATCTGGAGGTTCAGTTGTATGGATAAAAATATGGACATAAAGGATTTGTTTGCCAAATTAAAATCCGGCGGAAGCAAAAAGGACGCAAGAAAAGGCAGTGCTGTTACAGCTTTCTTTGATAAAAATCCAAAGATGAAAATTATATTGCCCGCTCTTGTTGTTATGATAGCAGTTATAGTTGCAGTTCTGATTATTATTTCAGGCGCAACCACAGATACAGAACTCGATGAAGGAAATAACGTTGCAGGTCAGGCAGTGGCAGTCCTTCCGGAAATTGAAAGAAAAGAAGGCGAGGCTGTTTCGGAGGGAATAGATCCCTTTGCAGAAGATGTCATCGCTAATGCAAAGATTACAGGTATGGTGTATAACTCCGACGGTTATTGGACTGCAATAGTTCAGACTCCATACGCTTCTTACAATCTTCAGGTCGGCGATTATGTAGGTTCTTCAGAGTGGCTCGTTGAATCAATTACCGACAGTTCAGTTACATTCTCTCTTGGCGAAAAGACAAGAACTATTGAGATGAAAAAATAAAAGAAATTATTTCTTATAATATATAAAATCCAAAAGTCAACTTTAGGGGGACTACATATGTACGGTTCAAGAAAAAGTTTAAAAGCGGTTCTCGTTGCTGTGTTAGCGGTTGTATTAATTGCTAACGCTATTCTGCCCATCACGGTTATGGGTTCAAGCAACGACACAAGTATTGATTATCAGTACTACGTAATCAAAGCGGGAGATACGCTTTCAGGTATTGCAAGAGTGTATAATGTCACCGTAAGCGATATTATGGTTGCTAACAATCTCTCAAATGCCGACAGAATCTATGCGGGCAGAGTCATTAAGGTCCCGATAAATTCTGCAACAGAAAAAGAGTCATGGTACACCACAAGACTTACCATTAACCTTGTTGATGCCGATGTAAGAGACGCTCTTACTGCAATCGCAAGAAATGCAGGTTATACAATTATCTTTGACGGACAGCCTGCTGATAAGATTAATGTGTATCTTGAAAACGTTTCACCGCTTAAGGCAATTGATTACGTTACAAGACTTGCAGATCTTTCATATCTTAAAGACGGCAATACTATTATGGTAGGAAAGGCTACCGATCTTAACAGCACTTTTGTTGATAAGGTAGTTATGACTAAATTTACCTTGAATTACATAACTGTTGAAACCCTTAAGTCCCAGGCAGGTACTCTCGGACTTGAAAATGTTCAGTATGTAAATGCACCGCAGGAGGATAGCATTGTTTACATCAGTGCTTATCCGAAAGAGCTTGCAAAGATAAAGGAACTTATTGATATACTCGATGTAAGCAGCAATATTATGGCCGGAGCTACACTTATTACATCAAACTTTACTTCTATTGACCTTGAATATATTGATGCAACTGAGTTCAGCGGCCTCCTTGCAAATCTCGGTATCGATTCCGGCATCGTTCTTAATTCAAGACCGTACACCCTATATACATATGTAACAGGCGCTGCTCTTGCTGATATCAAGGCAATTAAGAATATTGTTGACCAGCCTCTTTCAGGTAAAAATCTCGAAGCTTCAAAGCAGGAAATCATTGATACGCCTGAAGAACCTACAACGGCTGCTAACGGTTCGGGTAATAATACGACAGGCGGTTCAAATACAGACAATACACCTAATCCGGCACCGTCAGAAACAGAGAACACAATTCTTCGTGAAATCGCACTTAACTATATTGACAGAGATGCAGCTGTTGAAATTATTAACAGCTTCCCATATGAAGTAACTGTTTACGGTCCGGAAAAGATGACAAAGAAGATTTGGCTTATGGGCGCAGAATCTGAGGTTAACAAGGCTGAAGGCAAAATCAGAGAATTTGATACAGAAAGCTATGCTGAAAGCTTGAAGCTTGAAAATGAATGCTTCTTCTATGATCTTCAGAATTGCACAGCTCAGGAAATGTTAGACAGACTCGCTAATATAGACATTGGCGATGTAACATTCAAGACAAACGCTTATCCGACAGTTTCGAAGGCTCTTATCGTATATTGTGATTACTCAAGACAGGATCAGATTAAGTCATTGCTTGCTGCACTTGATACTGAAAGCACAACAGAAAATGCTTACAGAGCTGTTGAAAGCACAGCAAATGAAGTAATCGGCAGATCAAGAATCGAATCCTTGCGTGTGACTCACCCTGAAATTCCGGCAACAGCAGAATTCCAGTTTGTTACAGTAACATCAAAGTCAGGTGACTCAACAACATGCACAACTTATGTTAAGGCAACACCTGAAATGACAGATTACATTAAGGCATTGCTTGCAGAAATGGATGCAGCATAATTGTAAAATTATCGGGTGCAGACAGCGAAATGTCTGCACCCTAAAGTAGCTTTATTGCGGTAATGAATTTTGCTGATGAAAAGTGTGTTTAACAAAAAAGGTTTATTCTAAGGAGTTGTAATTAGAAGTGGTTTTTGAAGGTAAAGAAAGCACATATCCTTATACTTTACATGATTTATTGAGAAAAACTATTGAGGTAGGCGGCTCAGACTTGCATCTTGTTGCCGGCGTCGAGCCATGTATAAGAACAAACGGTGATCTTAAAAGGCAAGAAGAATATCCAAAGCTTATGCCGGAAGATATTGAAAAAATGATTGAGTCTATAATTTCACCGGTGCAAAAGAAAAAATTTGAAGAGGAGTGGGAGCTTGACCTTGCCGTTGCTGTTCCCGGATGTGCTCGTTTCAGAGGAAATGTTATAATTCAGAGAGGCTCTATGGCTGCAGTTTTCAGAGCCATTCCTTTTGAAATTCCTGATATTGATAAATTAGGTCTTCCGAATGATATCAAACGTCTTTGTAACCTTCCCAGAGGTCTTGTGCTTGTTACAGGTCCTACAGGTTCAGGCAAATCAACCACGCTTGCGGCAATGATTAAATATATTAACGAGAGATATGAAACAAATATCGTAACAGTTGAAGACCCCATAGAATTTTTACATACACACATTAAATCAACAGTCAGACAGAGAGAAATCGGCGCGGACACACATTCATTTGCAAACGCCCTTAAAACAGTTCTCCGTCATGACCCTGATACAATAATGATCGGTGAAATGCGTGACCCGGAAAGTATTTCAATTGCTGTTACTGCTGCAGAAACAGGACACCTTGTTTTCTCAACACTTCATACACAGACAGCACCTATGACAATTTCCCGTATTATCGACTCATTCCCCGAAGGACAGAAGGGACAAATAAGACAGCAGTTGTCAAACTCACTTAAAGCAGTAATCTCACAGCAACTTATTCCTACCGTTAACGGCAAGGGCAGATGTGCTGCAATTGAGTATATGATAGACACTCCATCGGTTAAGAATCTTATCCGTGAAGAAAAAGAGCATCAGTTGTATGCTGCTATGCAGACAGGTCAAATGCAGGGCATGCAGACCATGGACCAGGCTCTTATCAAACTCTACAAAGAACAAAAGATTTCAAAAGAGTCTGTTGTTGAATTCTGCGTAGATGAAAAGGAAGTCAGACGACTTCTTTCAACATGCGGCTTTTAATTCTAAACTTTACTCTAATAAAAGGGGGCAAAAGCATTGGCATCCTTTGTATATGGCGGTATGAATAAGCAAGGACAGAATGTCCACGGTGAAGTTGTTGCTGAAAATTCATCCGAGGCTATGGATAAACTCCGCGAAGCCGGTATTATAGTCACTGAAATTAAAGAAAAAGTTATAAGTGAAAAGAAAAAACGCGGCGGCAAAAAGGTTGGTATTGAAGATGTTGCTATTTTTGCAAGACAGATGGCAGCGATGATGTCTGCCGGTGTTCCGGTTACAAGATCTCTTTCAACACTTGCAAAACAGACAACTAACGCTACTCTTGCAGCTGCAATTACAGAAATTTGTGAAAATGTTGAAGGCGGTATGCCGCTTTCAGACGCATTTGCTCAATATCCAAAGATATTTAATGATTTGTTTGTTGCTATGATTGCAACAGGTGAAGTCGGCGGTATTCTTGAACAGTCGCTTACAAGCCTTGCAAACCAGCTGCAAAAACAAAAAGCGTTGAACGACAATATTAAATCAGCTATTTCGTATCCGAAAAACATCGGTATGTTTGCTCTCGTTCTTTTGATTGCAATGCTTGCATTCATGGTTCCTGTTTTCCAGAATATGATTCCTGAAACAACAGAGCTTAACGGATTGACACAGTTCATTTTCAATGCGTCAAACAGCTTAAGAACACAGTGGTATTTGTGGATACTGACGGTTGCTGTTGTAGGCACGGTTGCCTATTTTATTCTTAAGAGTAAACCGGTACATGTTTTCTGGGAAAATCATAAGCTTTCAGCACCGATTGTCGGCGAATTAAATACAAAACAGGTTATCGCACGTTTCTGCCGTACACTTGCTACACTTCTTGCAGGCGGTGTTACAGCGGTTGACGCTTTACAGAGCGCAGGACCTACATCGGGCAGTGACCTTATTGCAAAAGCAGTTCAAGAAGCAATCAGCGATATTGAAGAAGGTAAATCAATATCGGATTCACTTGATAAAAGCGGCTTGTTTCCCCCAATGGTTACAGGTATGATTGCCATCGGTGAGGAAGCCGGTTCATTGCCGGAAATGCTTGATAAAGTTGCTGAATTCTATGAGGAAGACGTTGAAACTCTTTCAAGAAACCTGAAGGCTATGATTGAACCGATTGCACTTATCGGTATCGGCGGTATTGTCGGTGCGATGATTATAGCTCTTTACATCCCGATATTCACAGCTTCGACATCAGTTGAAGGCTATTAATAGGAGAAATGATTTATGGCAAAAATTAAAAGCGTAATCGGCTTTGAAGTTGATTCAAAAGAGATCCGCGCAATAGAAGTAAGCCGTTCCAACGGTGTTTATTCAATTCTTGCTTGTGGCAGCGCCCCACTCCATGAAGGTGTTATTGAAGAAGGCTTCATCAGAGATGCTGATGCTTTCAACATTGCATTGACGGATCTTATGCAGAGCGGCGGATTCAGATCTAATAATGTTGTTGTTGGTATTAATAACCAAAATGTCATTATGAGATATGCAACATTTCCTAAGGTTGATGAGGATAAGCTGAGAAACATGGTTCTCTTGCAGGCTCAGGAGTTCATTCCGATTCCTGTTCAGGAAATGGAAATCGACTACGTCGTTGCAGGAGAAGGCGTTAATGAAGATGAGCAGGAAGTAACAAATGTTTTACTTGTTGCAGCCCGTCGTAATATGATTGAGCAGTATATAAATATTCTTGCAGCTTCTAAACTTCAGGTTGTTGATGTTGACGCTTCATTGCTGTCATATTGCAGAGGTCTTCAGTCCGGAGTTGTCGGTCAAGAGAAATATGCAGTTCTTAATATGAATGACGATCTTCTTAACTTCCTTGTAATTCAGGGAAATGAAGTGTCAATGGTACGTTCAATCAACATTCCTGACAGAGTAGCAGACAATGTCGGAAGATTATATAATAACGAAGAAGGCTATGACCTTGAAGCAGAGGACATTCAGATGATTGGTTCAATGCTTGGTTCGGAAACATCTTCATCAGTTAGCTATTACGCAATGCAGATGGGCGTAACTCCTATTGAAAATATTTACTTTATTACAACTGCCCGCAAAGAAGAGGAGCTTCTTCGCGAAATAGCGGGAATAGTTTCTTTACCGGTTACAATTCCGAATTTCTACACAAACAATAATTTTGATTTGGATCAAAAGGTTATTAATAAGTTTGCAAGCTGCATCGGACTTGCAATTCAGGCATTGGAGGGAAAATAAGTGTTCAAAGTTAGTTTGTTACCTGATGGGTATAGACGTCACCTTGAAGGCAGAAAAAAAGTTGATCTCGTTTCAAAAGTAGCACTTGTTGTTCTCGTGTGCTTGTTTATAGTTTACGGCGGTGTCACAATTAAGGGACAGATTCTCAAGAGCAAACTTTCAAAAATTCAGCAGAAGAACAGTCAGCTTGAAGCAGAGTTTCCGGCACTTCAGGAATATCAGCTTATCTATGATGATCTCGTTTCGGCACAGAAAATGATTGAAAGTATTTTGCCAAAGGAGTCAGAAGCAGTTGATTTCTTTACAAAGATTTCAAATATTACTCCTGACTATGTTCAGATCACTCAGATCGATCTTGAAGATTGGTTCAGTTCAGGTGTTTGCACACTTACCTGCACAGTACAGGACTATCAGGATTATAAAGATTATGTTGATCTTTTTACAACAGAAGAGATGCAAGAGGTTGTTAAAAAAGTTGAAACAACAGGCATTACAAGAACTGTAAGTGCTGACGGTGAAATTAAATCAGTTACTTTCACAATGGCACTCAGCTTGTCAAATGCACTTGAAATACCGACAGTTCCTCCTCAGTATGTAACGGTTACCAACGAAAGCGGTGAAGCTGTTACTGACAGTGAAGGTGAAGTTGAAACAACGGATATAGCAAATACAACGGCGGCTCAAAGCGAGAGCACAGGCGCTGAAACAACAGCAGAGGAGGGTTGATGACCTATGGCATTAAGTGATGTTATTAAGAAAAAAGAAGCAACCGGCGAAGCCAAGGCTCAAAATTCAGAAAATAAAAACCTTCTTGAAGATGTCAGAGTGGTTATTGCAATCCTTATTGTCTTAATATTTGCTCTCATTGGTCTTATTGTTTACGGTACTTTGGGCATAAACGAAACAAAAGTCCAAATTGATGAAATGAAAATAAAATACAGTGAGAATCAGCAAGCGATTGCACAGCTTGTTGCGTTACAGCAACAGAGCGAAATGTATAAGGCGCGTAAAGCTGAATATGACAGTATGATTTCTTCAGATCCTATTGATCAGATGAATATTATGATTAATATGGAAAACGAAGTTGAAAAATACAACTGTTCGCTTACCGGTCTTGATTTTGATGAAATCACAAATACGGGACTTGTAAATCAGATCAATGTTTATATGACAGTAACAGGCAAATATGAAGATATCATCAGATTTTGCCGTGATACCGTAAATAAAAAGCAGATTAAGAGAATTGATAAAATCAATATGACAATACTCAACAAAGATGATAACACAATGAATGCTGAAATTACGGTCGTTGAGTTTTCAAAAGGTTAATTTAAAACAGATATTTACATTATGTAGGGAGATTCATAAATGGGTAATGGCGGTGTAGCTATTCCCGGTAGCATGGGCGCAAGACTCATTGAAGCCGGAATTATTAGTGAAGAGCAGTTGGCTGAGGCTCTTGAAATACAAAAAACCAGTAAAAATCTTATAGGAACAATTCTTACACAGTTAGGCTATTGTACTGAAGACGATATTGCAAAAATTCTTGCAAAAAAAACCGGTTATAAATATGTATCAATCAACGAAATAGGTGTTAATGTTGCAGTAGCTAACCTTATTACACCTGAAATGGCATTGAGAAACAACATTTTACCTCTTTATCAGGAAGATAAAACGATATTTGTTGCAATGAAAAATCCCAATGACATTATCACAATAGATAACCTGCATCTTATCACAGGACTTGAGATTTGTCCTGTTGTCGTTCCTGATATGGAGCTTGCGGCAGCTATTGAGAATTTTGCAAATATGAATTCAACTCTCGATAACTTCGATGAGGACGATGATTCAGGAAACGATAACGATGTTTCAGAGGAATATTCGATTGATGACAAGCCGGCAGTACAGTTGGTTAACCAGGTTATCAACAATGC
>CAMFTS010000029.1 GCA_945988915.1 uncultured Clostridia bacterium | reverse complement strand
AAGGAGTATCGTCGGCAGCGTCAGATGTGTATAAGAGACAGATATAAGGCCGGTGAGGTTGAAATCAAGGCGCTTGATGAAATCGGCTTCGGTATAGAAAAAGGAGAGTTTGTAGTAGTCGTCGGCCCGAGCGGTGCAGGTAAAACTACCATCCTTAATATTTTGGGCGGTATGGATACTGCAACATCGGGAAGCCTTTATGTTGACAATGTGGATATTACAAAATATAACGAAGCGCGCCTTACTGCATACAGAAGAGATGATGTCGGCTTCGTATTCCAATTTTATAATCTTGTCGGCAATCTTACTGCGCTTGAAAATGTCGAACTCTCTATGCAAATTTCAAAAAATCCTCTTAAAGCAACAGATGTATTAAAAGAGGTCGGACTTTCAAACAGACTTGACAACTTTCCCGCACAGCTTTCCGGCGGTGAACAGCAGAGAGTTTCGATAGCAAGAGCGCTTGCTAAAAATCCTAAATTGCTTTTGTGCGACGAACCGACAGGCGCGCTTGACTATATTACAGGTAAATCAATTCTCAAGCTTTTACATGACACTTGCCGTGAAAAAGGTATGACTGTTGTTTTAATTACGCACAACTCGGCGCTTGCCCCGATGGCTGATAAAGTTATCAAAGTTAAAAACGGCAGAGTAGATAAGCTCTTGCTAAACAAGATGCCTACTCCGGTTGAATACATTGAATGGTAAAGGAAGTAAGCTATGACTAAACCTATGAAAAAGGAATTTCGCCGTGAAGTTAAGTCGAGCTTTACCCGATTCCTTTCAATCCTTTTAATAGTCACACTCGGCACGGCCTTTTTCTCGGGTATCAAATCAGCGGCACCCGCTATGAGAAAATCTGCCGACAAAATGTATGACATTGAGAATTTTATGGATATTTGTGTTCAGGGAACTCTCGGTGTTACTGACAATGATATTAAGGAAATAATTAAAATTGCAGGAATTTCAGGTGTAGAGGGCGCATACAGCGGTGATTTCCTTTGCTCAAGTGAAAATGCAGAACTTGTCACAGCTGTTATTTCGCTGAATGATACAATAAATCTGGCTAAGGTTCATGAAGGACGCTTTCCCGAAAAGTACAATGAATGTATTGCCGATAGGAAATTCCTTAATGAATCAGGTTATAAAATCGGCGATGTTATTAAGCTTTCGACGGGTACCGATGCAGAAATAAGCGAAACGCTTGCCACAGATACATTCACAATTGTAGGCGTCGGCACAACCTCCTATTATCTTAATGATGACAGAGGCAACGCTTCAATAGGCGACGGTACTGTTGACGGATTTATCATTGTACCTAAGGAAGCATTTACACTTTCCTGCTATACAAAGCTTTTTATCACGGTAAACGGAGCAATTGATGAAAATTGCTTCTCAGGCAAATATGAAAACATAGTTGAAAAAGTTGAATCAAACATAAGAACGATTGCCGATACACGCTGTGCAGTCAGATATGACGAATTCAAAAAGGAATCCGTTGATCTTATTTCGAAGGCTGAAACAAAATTTGAAACGAGAAAACAGGATGTAATGGACAGGTTTTCCGAGTCATATAAAACTCTTTCCGATGCACAGGCGGCGCTTGATGTTGCACAGGCTGAAATCGACGCAAAGAAGCAGGAAATCGCTGATGCTCAAGAGCTTCTTAATATGCAGGAAATGAATCTTGATGACAACAGAGCGCAAATTGAAGAAGCTAAAATAACAATAGCTGATTTGCGTACTCGTTACGAAACGGTTGATAAACAGCTTAGTGCAGTAAATAAAGTTATTGAAAAAATGGAAGAAGAGCTTCGCGAAAATGCTGCTAATATGACTAATGACGAGTATGCCGAAGCTGCATTTACAGTATTCGGATACAAAGCAACTGCACAGATTTATCAGGCTCAGCTTGATACTCTCGGTACAAGCATCGCAACTGCTGAACAGAGAATTTCAGACGCTGAAGCTATTCTTAACGGAAGCCCTGAGACCATTGCCGCAGCAAGAGAAAAACTTGCCGAGGGCGATAAAGAAATTGTTGAAGCTCAAAAGGTTGTTACCGAAAAACAAAATGAGCTTAATACGGCTAAAGAAGAATACGAGCTTTCAAAGGAAGAAGTTGTTGAAGAACTCAACGACGCTCAGGCAAAGCTTGACAAATATAAAGAAAAAATACAAAAAACCGAAGTCCCTGTTTGGTATGTTACAGGCAGAGAAGCTGTTTCTTCATATTCATCATTTAACAATGATGCAGACGGAATATCGGCAATAGGTCTTATGTTCCCGATAATTTTCTTCCTTGTTGCCGCACTTGTCAGCCTTACAACAATGACAAGAATGGTTGAGGAACAGAGAACACAAATCGGTACATTTAAAGCCTTGGGTTACAGTAAATCTGAAATTACCAAAAAGTATATTCTCTATGCTTTTCTTGCTACTCTTATAGGCAGTATAATCGGTGTAGTAATAGGTGAATCATTGATTCCGAGACTTGTTGTGGAAACCTATAAGATTGTATATGTCAATCTTACAAAAACAGTTATCACACCGAACTTCCTGTATGCCGCTATTGCCATTGTTATTGCGGTTGTTTGCACAACAGGCGCAGCATTTATTGCTAGCCGAAAATATCTTAAGGAAACGCCTGCTTCTCTTATGCGACCCGAAACACCGAAAGTCGGTAAAAAGATTCTGCTTGAAAAGATTGACGGCTTCTGGCTTCGTCTTAACTTCTCACAAAAGGCTGCACTTAGAAATCTGTTCAGATACAAGAAACGTTTGTTTATGACTCTATTCGGCGTAGCAGGCTGTATGGCGCTGTTGCTTGTCGGTTTTGGTATTCGCGATTCTGTTGCGACAATGACAGGCAATCAATTCGACAAGATTTGGAATTATGACGGTACTGTTTCTGTAAATGAATCACTCACAAGAACAGAACGCAGACATTTGCTTGCAGAAATCCAAAAGACAAACGGCGTTGACGATTATCTTCAAACCTACAGAACGCTCAGCTATGTGAATTCAGGTGAAAAAGAGAACGATACATATGTTGTAGTGCCTCAGAATGTTGATTTCCTTGCGGATTATATCACCCTTGAGGCAAGAACAGGTAAAAAGTCATATACGCTTACAGACAATACTGTATTGATAACAGAGAAGCTTGCTGATTTGCTTGGAGTAACTGTCGGTGACAAGATTACTCTCAAGTCCGAAAAAGAGGGCGAGCCGACAGTTGAAGTGCCGATTGCAGGCGTGGTGGAAAACTACATTTACCATTATGTCTATATGTCACCTGCAACTTACAGAAGTCTTTTCGGCGAGGCACCGTCACTTAATACTCTTCTGTTAAGAAGCAGTGCAAAAAACAATGAGGAACTGTCAAAAAGCATTCTTGGAATTGACGGTGTAACCTCTGTTACAATGAATTCCGATATACAGGAACAGGTTGACGGAACAATGGATAAGCTTATGATGATAGTTATTCTTATGATTGTTTCAGCAGGCCTACTTGCTTTTGTTGTGCTTTATAACCTTAACAATATTAACATTACTGAGCGTACGCGTGAACTTGCAACGCTTAAGGTCCTCGGTTTCTTTGACGATGAACTTGAAAAATATGTTTACCGCGAGAATGTTATCTTAACAATATTCGGTGGAATAATAGGTATAGCATTAGGCGTTGTTCTTCATATGTTCGTTATGAAATCGGTTGAAACCGATACAATAATGTTCGGCAGATATATCAGTTGGTACAGTTATGCTCTCAGCATACTTCTGACCGGTATATTCTCAATATTTGTAAACTTCCTTATGTCGTTCAGACTTAAGTCTATCGATATGGTTGAATCACTTAAGAGTGTCGAGTAATTTTTAGGAGAAATAAAAATGATTAATCAACTTGCAAATGCAGCTGCCGGTGAGCAGATTGCAATAATGAAAACAAATATGGGAGAGATTAAAATTAAATTCTTTCCCGAACAAGCTCCGAAGGCTGTTGAAAACTTTATAACACACGCAAAAGACGGCTATTATGACGGACTTATTTTTCACAGAGTAATAAATGATTTTATGATTCAGGGCGGTGACCCGACAGGCTCCGGTATGGGCGGTGAAAGCATTTGGGGCAACAGCTTTGAAGATGAATTTTCACCTGAGCTTCATAACCTACGCGGTGCTCTTTCAATGGCGAATGCAGGACCCGGCACCAACGGCAGTCAATTCTTTATAGTTCAGGCAAAAGAGGTTTCCGACGATATGCTCGACCAGTTGAGAAGTGCTGATGAAAAGTATTTCCCGACAAGCTGTATTGAGGACTATGAAAGAGTAGGCGGAACACCGTGGCTCGATTATCATCATACAGTGTTCGGACAGGTTATCGAGGGAATGGATACAGTTGACAGCATTGCAGGCGTAAAGGTGGATTACTTTCAGAACAAGCCTTTAAATGATGTTGTAATCGAATCAATTACAATACAAACAGTTTAACAGAAATGCGGCAGATGTATCATTCTGTCGCTTTTTGCCATTCGGGAGGACAGGAATGTTATTTGAAAAAATAGGTATTATTGACGAGAATTTCGACTTTAAAAAAGATATGTATGTCGGAGTAAAAGACGACAGAATTTGTTATATCGGCACTCAAAAGCCTGAAGAAAATTACGGCAGAGTATATGACGGCACAAGAAAGGTGTTGATTCCGGGACTTGTAAATGCTCATACACATTCTCCGATGACCTTGCTTCGCGGTTATTCTGAAAATCTTCCGTTAGACCGTTGGCTCAATGAAAAAGTTTTTCCGTTTGAAGATAAATTGAATTGTGACAGGGCATATTACGGAACAATGCTTTCAGTTGCGGAAATGCTGAGTTCGGGAACAACGGCTTTTTCAGATATGTATTTCTTTCAGGACGGTGTTATCAAAGCGGTCAAGGAAAGTAAAGCAAAAACAAATTTCTGCCGTTCCATTTCTTCTTTCACAGACGGTGAATTTCTTAAGGAAAGCCGCGTAATTGAAACCTTAGATGCAATTAAGAATTATCATAATACCGAGAACGGAAGAATAAGAATTGACTGGTCGCTCCATTCTGAATATACTAATATGCTTTGGATGATAGAGGCATTCGGTGACTACACAAAGGATAAAGGCTTTATCACACATATTCATATGTCGGAAACAAAGTCTGAACACGAGAATTGTAAAAAGAAATACGGTAAAACTCCGGCAAAACTTTTCTATGACAGTAAAATCCTTGATTCAAAGTGTCTTTTTGCTCACTGCGTATGGATAGAAGATAGCGATATTGAGCTTTTGAAAGAGAAAAATGCAAGTATTGTTACTTGTCCCGCAAGTAATTTAAAGCTCGGAAGCGGAGTATGCGACAGCAATAAAATTCTGAACAGCGGAATAAACCTTGCACTCGGCACTGATTCAGCATCTTCAAACAACGGTCTTGATATGTTAAGGGAAATGTATCTTGCAGCAATTTTGCCAAAAGGAATTAACAATGCTCCCGATATCGTTTCGCCGAAAGATGTTCTTAAAATGGCTACTGTTAACGGTGCTGTTGCTCAAGGCAGATACGATTGCGGTATTATCAAGGAAAACTATAAGGCTGACCTTGCAGTTATTTCACTTGACAGTCCGAGTCTGTATCCCGATTTTGATGTTATCAACAACATTGTTTATTCAGCAGAAAAGTCAGATGTAATTCTCACTATGGTTGACGGTGAAGTCCTTTATGAAAACGGCGAATTCAAGACTGTTGATGTTGAAAAAATCGGCAGCGAATGTAACAAAATAGTAAACGAAGTTGTCAGGGAGATAAGCTTATGATTGATAAAGCGGTTGAATACATTAAATCAAAGGTCGATTTTGTTCCGGAGGTTGCGATAATTCTCGGCTCAGGGCTGGGCAACCTGACAGACGGAATTGAGAATCCCATATATGTTGATTATAAAGACATTGAAAATTTCCCGAGGTCAACTGCACCGGGCCATATCGGAAGGTTTGTATTCGGAACTCTTTTAGGCAAAAAGGTTGTATGTATGCAGGGCAGATTTCACTTTTACGAGGGATATTCAATGCAGCAGGTTGTATTGCCTGTCAGAGTTCTCCGTAAATTAGGCGTGGAAAAACTCATTGTAACGAATGCGGCAGGAGGCATAAATACTGCTTTTGTTCCGGGTGATATTATGATGATTACCGACCACATCAATTTTATGGGCACAAATGTATTGATAGGCAAAAATGACGATATGCTCGGCCCGAGATTTCCCGATATGAGCTTTGCATATAATCCCGACCTGAGAGAAACTGCAAGAAAATGTGCGAGAGAGCTTGGCATTGATATAAAAGAGGGCGTTTATTTAGGCTGTACGGGACCGTCATATGAAACACCTGCAGAAATAAAAGCGTTCAGAATTCTCGGCGCCGATGCCGTCGGTATGTCAACCGTACCCGAGGTGATTGCCGCAAACCACTGCGGTATGAAGGTACTTGCATTTTCATTGATTACAAATATGGCGGCAGGTATCTTAAAGCAAAAGCTCACAGAGGAAGAAGTTCTTGAAACCGGAGCTAAAAAAGGAAGAGAATTACAAAAGCTTATTGCTAAAATAATATGGGAAATGTGATTTTATGTTTAATATGAACGGCGAAACAGTAAGCTATGATTTAGAGAATAATGCACTTGTTATTATTGACCAGACAAAGCTTCCTAATGAAAGAATCCGGCTTTCGTTGAAAACAAAAGAGGAAATAGTCTCTGCAATTAAAGAATTGAAACTCAGAGGAGCACCTTGCATCGGCGTTTCAACGGCTATTGCCTTAGCCGTGCTTGCAAATGACAGCAAGGCTGAAACCGAAGAGGGATTCACAGAAGAATTTTTGTCGAATTGCGACTGTTTAATTGCATCAAGACCGACCGCAGTTAATCTTTCGTGGGCTGCAAATGAAATGAAAAATGTTCTTTTCTCCTGTAAAGGCAAATCACTTGACGCAATCAAAAAAGCCTTGCAGGATAAGGCTTTAGCAATACATAGTGACGATATTTCACGCTGTAAAAGAATAGGCGAATACGGAGCGGAGCTTTTAAAAGACGCAAACGCGATTCTGACACATTGCAACGCAGGCAGACTCGCTTGCGTAAAATACGGAACGGCACTTGCTCCTGTTTATATAGCAAACGAAAACGGTCACAGAATTAAAGTCTTTGCCGATGAAACAAGACCGTTGCTGCAAGGCGCAAGATTAACGGCTTCTGAGTTGATTGACGCAGGAATTGATACAACGGTAATATGCGACAATACGGCTTCTTTCGTTATGAAAAACAAAATGGTTGACGCAGTACTTGTAGGCGCGGACAGAATTGCACTGAACGGGGATACTGCAAATAAAATCGGCACATCAGCTGTTGCTGTGCTTGCGGATTATTATAATATTCCGTTTTATGTATGCGCTCCGTTTTCAACTTTTGATAAGAATACTTTAACGGGCGAAGAAATAGAAATTGAAATGCGAAATGAAAGTGAAATATCGGAAATGTGGTATGAAAAGAGAATGACGCCCGAAAATGCACATTCGATAAATCCCGCATTTGATGTGACTGATAATATGCTGATAACTGCATTCATCACAGAAAAAGGAGTAATAAAACCGTCGGATATAAAAAACTGTTTATAAAGGTGATAAAATGTTAAAAGTTAAAGAATTTCTCGATTCAAAGACAGTAAAAAAAGATGTCGGAGAAGAAACATATCTTACCTGGAGAGAAACAATTTCATATGCTTTGGGACGCGGTGCTCAAGGTATGTTTACCTCAATGACGGGTTCTAAATATTTGAATTATTTTCTTACGAATATTTTATTGGTAAGGTTTAACGACCCTATGGGACTTGCTTCAAAAATCCGTCTTTATTGCGGTATCTTTGATGCGATTAACGACCCTATGATGGGAATTGTTGTTGACAAGACAAGAACAAAAGAGGGTCAAATGCGACCGTACATCAAGCGCTCGCCGTGGTTTATTGCTCTTGTAATGATACTGTTCTTCTTGGGAATACCCAACGGCTTTCCCGACTGGGCTTGCATTGCGTGGACAACTTTCCTCTTTGTAGGACTTGATGTTACATATACGGCTTTTGATATTCCTATGGGCGCATTGGCATTTGCAATAACTCCTAACGGAATTGAAAGAACAAAGCTCTACGGTGTTTCTTCAATCGTCCGTTCGGTTTCCGGAGTATTGCCCGGACTTTTCGTAGCTTGCGCAGGCTGGCTCCCGTATTTTAATACACACACATCAAAGGCATATCTTACCGGCGGTATTGTTTCTGCGCTCGGAATAATAATTTTCACGAGATTTACATTCAAAAATACAAAAGAGCGTACTGTTCACCATGAGGACGCACCGTCAATTAAGGAATGTTTTAAGCTCCTGTTCAAGAACAGACCGCTTTTAATGCTCTTTATTGCAAATCTATTGTTCATACTTGTTAAGGTTACAAATCAGATTTCATTCTACTTTGTAGCTGACCTTATGTTTACAACAAAATATAATGTTTTCATTGATGTTATAACCTTCCCGGGCTTCTTAATTGCAGGCATAGGAGTACCGAAGCTCGTTGAAAAGCTCGGCGAAAAATCCGACCCAAGAAAATTTTACAGGATATGCTGCATAGTTGCCATTGCGGCGCATATTCTCTTTGCAATTACTTGCTATAACGGATATATCAATAAAGCACCCGGCGCTGTCGTATCACTTCCTGTCGGTATTCTTACCGTAATTTTCACAGGAATTACAGCTATTCCTCTTGAATGTAAAAACCTTATGCAGAAGGAAATGGAAGCTGAAACAGTTGACTATATTGAGTGGAAGACAGGCACAAGAGTTGAGGGTATAATGCTTTCAATTATGTCATTTACGGGTAAAATTGAAAACTCTGTTTCATCTGCTATAGGTCTTGCAATTCTTGCTGCAACCGGTTATATAGCTCATACAGAGGGCTCAATGATTCAGAATTCACAAACAAATATGGCACTTTTCCTTATGACTACCATTCTTCCGGCAGTAGGTTATGCTCTTATGCTTATACCGATGGCGTTTTATAATATTTCAGGCAAAAACCATCATCAAATGATAGAAGAGATTAAAGCTCGTCATGAGGCAAAAATATGAAAAAGACTAAGCTTACCTTTATTGCAGATACTCATCATTATTCAAGGAAGCTCGGCGATAACGGACCTGCTTACGAAAGACGAAGCAGTACTGACCAGAAATGTCTTGCAGAAACCGGAGATATTATAGACAAGGCGTTTGAAATAATAGCAGACAGCGACACCGACGCTTTAATGATAGTAGGCGATCTTTCCAACGACGGCGAACGCGCAAGTCACGAAGAAATGATAGAAAAATTATATAAGCTTAAACAGAAAAAGCCTGTATATGTTACGCTTGCAACTCATGACTGGTGCTGTGACAATAATGCAAGAAGATATGACGGTGACAGCGTTTTCCATGATGTCGATACTGTGAAGCATACAGAGCTTCGTGAAATGTATTATGATTTCGGACCGCGCGATGCCAAGGCTGAATTCATTACTCATTTAGGTACTTCATCATATAAAATCGAGTTTCCGAACGATATAATTCTGCTCTCTCTGATAGATGACCAGGACGGCGAGGGTGCCTCAGGCTTTACTCCCGATCATCTTGAATGGATAACAAATCAAATCAAAGAGGAAACCGAAAAAGGTAAGCTTGTTATCGGCATGGAGCATCATCTGCTTTATCAGCATATATCTCCGTTATTCTCAGGACACGGACTTTGCTGCGGAAAGCATGAAATGTATATAGAAAAATTCTGCGAAGCCGGTATGAAATTCGTTTTTGTCGGACACAGTCATATGCAAAGAATTGACCGCTATGTATCCGAAAACGGCAACACATTGTATGAAATAAATGTAGGCTCGCTTGTCGGATATCCTGCACCTATTGTGAATATGACCGTGACGGATAAGCAAATTAAAATTGATACCGAGCATTTAAAGGAATTTATGTATAACGGCGAAATTCTTTCTTCAGAATACTTAAAAGCGCATGCAACAAGGCTTATTACAAAAACATTAGGCCTTGCACGGCACGGACGGAAAGAAGAATTCGTGAAAACTCTTATTGAATTCGGTATAGGCAGAGATACAGCTGAAAAGCTCAGACCGATGTTTTCTTTCCTTGAAAGATTCTTAAACTCTACGAGCGTTTATACGCTTGGCACCGTAATAAATTTTGCTTCATTCGGCAAAACTTTTAATAAATCAGACTTGATACAGCTTAAAGATAAAAAGATTATCGATATAGTAAACGAGTCGTTCCTTTCGCTTCTTGACGGTGCTCTTACAAAACACGAAGAGGGAACGGCTTATTACAATGTTGTTACTTCGTTTGTCCATATTCCGAATAAGCTGCTGAAAGCACTTAGAATCAAGCATAAAAAGGCTAACATTTTATGTGATGAACTTGATAATATGATAAAGGAAATTGTGACGGGAGGAGCAATAGATAATAATCATCTAACATTAGATAAAAATTAACTATCAACTTTTTCGATTTTTCGCAACTATTGGTTGCTTTTTGAAAATGCTATCAAAAGTTCCTTGAAATGCGTGAAAAAACAGGTTAGAATTTATACATAAAATTTCACGGAGGCGAATGTTATGGGATATCTTGATAACATTAAACTCGCAGAGTACACACGAAAAGAGGATTGGCTTAATTCAATCTCACATATGGTCGGCGGCGGATTGTCAATAGTCGCATTGATTCTATGCCTTATTAAGTCATTTTTGCTTAAACGCTGGGACTATGCTGTTTTAAGTATTATATATTCCTCAACTATGATAGGAATGTACACTTGCTCATCGGTTTATCACGCATTAAGACCGAATAACGGCAAAAGGGCTATGAGAATGGTTGACCATTCAATGATATTCCCTATGATTGCCGGCACTTTTACTCCTTATGCTTGGCTGATAATCAGACCGGAAAGCCCCGAAACCTGTAAGATACTGCTTTTAATTGCATGGATTACATCGGCTGTTGCAATTGCACTTACAATGACGCTTTTTAATCAAACGAAAGCGCTTCAAATGGTTCTTTATCTTGCAATGGGATGGATGGTAATTGTCTGTATTAAAACACTTTGGCTGCACTTTAACAGAATAGGTTTCTGGCTTCTTGTTTCAGGTGGAATAGCTTATACCATCGGTGCCGTAATATACGGTATCGGCTCAAAAAAGAGGTATTTCCATTCCGTATTTCATTTCTTTGTCCTGGCAGGCTCAATTCTTCACTTTTTCTCAATTTATTTTTTCGTTTTTATATAATGCGAAAAATGCAGAAAACATATTGACATATCTTTTCTTTTCTGTTAAAATACCATTTGCCGCATATTAGGGGGCAGTATGTCTTTTCGTACTACAAGCGGATTTTCCCGCCCTCGGTAGCGAGACTATATTAAGGTAGGTAAAAAAATGTACGCAATCATCGTAACAGGCGGAAAGCAGTACAAGGTAGAAAACGGCGACGTAATCTATGTTGAGAAGCTTGACGCTGAGGACAATGCTGAAGTAACTTTTGACAAGGTACTTGCAGTTGGCGCTGATGACGGTATTAAGGTTGGTGCTCCTTATGTAGAGGGTGCAACTGTATCGGGCAAAGCACTTAAGACAGGCAAAGGTAAGAAAATCACAGTATTTACTTACAAATGCAAGAAGAACGAAAAGCGTAAAAAGGGTCATCGTCAGCCATATACCAAGGTTGAGATTTCAGCAATTAACGCTTAATGTTCTATGATAACCGCAAAATTCAGCTTTGGCAATGATTTGATTAACGGTTTCGAGATAAGCGGTCATTCGGGATATGCCGATGAGGGCAGCGATATAATTTGTTCAGCTGTTTCTTCTCCGGCTTATATGGTGGTTAACACCTTGATTGAGATTATGAAATTAACTCCGGAAATTGAAACCGACGACGGCTATTTATCATTGAAATTAAATCAAAACGATGCCGAAAGATCAGAGGATATACTAAAAGGCTTTTTCCTTCATATTGAAGAGCTTTCAAAGGAATATCCGCAATTTATCAAACTTGAAAGAGGTGCTTATAATGCTTAAAATAAACATTCAGTTGTTCGCTCATAAAAAAGGTATGGGTTCTACAAAGAACGGCAGAGATTCTGAATCAAAGCGTCTCGGCGTTAAGCGCGCAGACGGTCAGTTCGTTCTTGCAGGCAATATTCTTGTAAGACAGCGCGGCACACATATCCATCCGGGTGAGAATGTCGGCAAGGGTTCAGACGATACACTCTTTGCTAAGATCGACGGTACTGTTAAATTCGAAAGAATGGGCAAAGACCGCAAAAAAGTAAGCGTTTATGCTGTTGAACAGTAATTGCTTTATTTAAGAATTATCGGCAGGAAGAAATTCCTGCCTTTTTCTTTTTGTTGATTTTAACTTAAAATACATATATAATATATCTACTAAATTCAAAGGCAGGAAAAACAATGCAGATA
>CAMFTS010000028.1 GCA_945988915.1 uncultured Clostridia bacterium | reverse complement strand
CGCTTTATATTTCAATGTTTCCTCAGCTTATAGCAGGTCCTATCGTTCAGTATTCAACCATTGACAAGCAGTTAAAAGAGAGAAAAGAGTCTTTGGAAACTGTTTCAAAAGGTATTTCACTTTTCGTTATAGGACTTGCAAAAAAAGTTATTTTTGCCAATACTGCCGGCGCTGTATATGAGGACTATATGGAAATCGGCTTTGATAAACTTTCTGCCTTGGGCGCTTGGACCGCAATAATCTGCTACGCTTTTCAAATCTATTTTGATTTCAGCGGATACTCGGATATGGCAAGAGGTCTCGGTTATATTTTCGGCTTTGAATTTCCCGAAAACTTCAGATATCCGTATATGGCAGACAGCATTACCGATTTTTGGAGAAGATGGCACATAACACTGAGCTCTTGGTTCAGAGATTATGTCTATATTCCTCTCGGAGGCAGTCGTTGTTCCAAAATCAGAGTGGTTTTCAACCTCTTTGTTGTCTGGGGTCTGACAGGTCTTTGGCACGGTGCTTCTTGGAACTTTGTTCTGTGGGGGCTCTATTATTTCGCTTTACTTGTGCTTGAGAAGTTTATATTCAAGAAAGCAATTGAAAAAACACCTATGCTTTTAAGGCATTTACTCACGCTTGTTTTCATTCTTTTCGGTTGGGTATTATTTGCAAGCACAGACCTTTCGCAGATTTCGCTTTTCGCCAAATGTCTGTTCGGCGTAAACGGAGCATATGAATCGAATTCTCTTTATCTTCTTGCTTCTAACGCAGTAATTCTTATAACAATGGCTATATTCTCAACAGATATATTTGATATAAAAGAAAACAGAAAGCCTATGAATCGTGCATTAAAATATGTACTCACATCAGGCTTGTTCGCAGTAAGTATTATTTATCTTATCGGAGATACTTACAATCCATTCTTATATTTCAGATTTTAATCGGAAAATTATTATGAGGAGGTGACGGTATGAGAAAACACGAAAACAATGATACGGCTGTAAACAAAAGAAACAATAAAAGCGGATTGTTCTGGAATTTAATCAATGTATTTACTTTCTTTTTAATAATTGCATTGTGTCTCGTCGGCGAATTTACTACCGCAGATAAAGCCTATTCGGAAACGGAAAACCGTTCTCTTGAACAAAAGCCCGAAATAAGCATTTCAGCAATTAAATCGGGCAGTTTTATGTCAAGATTTGAATCGTATGTATCCGATCAATTCCCGTTAAGGAATACTGTTGTTTCTTCAAAATCATTTATACAGAGGTCGCTCGGTGAAACAGAACAAAACAATGTTTTTATCGGAAAAGACGGCTGGCTGTTTGAAAATCAAACACCTTTTGACGAAGAAAAAGTAAATAAGACGGTTTCGGCAATTTCAAAGTTTTCAAAGGAATGTAAAATTCCTAATCAAGTGTTTATGCTCGTTCCCAACTCCACATATTTTCTCAAAGATAAGTTTCCTTCTTTTCTGACCTTCGACAGTCAGGCAGAGCAAATAAAAACAATTTACGGTGCTTTACCCGAGGAAATGAAAAAAGCCGACACTGTAAAAATGTTTGACGGTGTTGAGAATATTGAAGAATACTATTATAAAACCGATCACCATTGGACGACGCGCGCGGCAAAAACAGCTTTTGACCGTGTTGCGCCTGAGCTCGGCATTGACGCGTCCAAGACAAAATTTGAATTTCACACCGTGACAAACAGTTTCTGCGGCACTCTCGCCTCTTCGTCGGGAATTTACGCTGCTGCCGACAAAATAGAGATTTGTATTCCGAGTGATTGCAACGGGCAATATTTTGTGAATAATGCAGATACAAAGACAAAAACTCCGTCACTTTTTGAACTTTCCAAATTAAATCAAACAAATAAATACGAAGTATTTGCAGGCGGAAATTTCTCGAGATTAACAATTTCAACAACAAATATCAACGGTAAAAACCTGTTAATTTTCAAGGATTCATATGCAAACTGTTTTATACCTATGCTTACCCCGTATTATCAAAACATTGTAGTAATTGACGCAAGATATTTTACCGACAATATTGAACATGTACTTTCGGATTATAAATTCAGCGATATGCTGATTCTTTACAATGTTAATACCTTTCTTGACGATACAAGCATAAAAGATATTCTGTAAAAAAGCAAATAATTAAGGGCAGATTTAATGCTGTTTTCCGTTTTATCGGATTTCTCATTAAATCTGCCCTTTTTGTTATTATGAAATATCAGTCATCATAACCGTTTGGATTATTTGACTGCCAGCGCCATGAATCCTCGCACATTTCTTCAATGCCTCTCTTTGCTTCCCAGCCGAGAATCTCTTTAGCTTTTGTAGGATCGGAATAGCAAGTTGCTATATCGCCCGGGCGTCTGGGCCCGATTTTATAAGGCAATTCCTTACCGTAAGCTTTATTAAATGCTTTGACAATATCAAGAACACTGTAACCTTTGCCTGTACCGAGGTTAAAAATCTGAACGCCCTTGTTTCCCTCAAGGATATTCTTTACAGCCTTAACATGGCCGTCAGCTAAGTCAACAACATGGATATAATCCCTGACTCCTGTGCCGTCGTGCGTATCATAATCGTTGCCGTAAACATTGAGATAAGGGCGTTTGCCGACAGCTACCTGAGTAATGTACGGCATAAGATTATTCGGTATTCCGTTTGGATTTTCACCGATTCTTCCGCTCTTATGTGCGCCGATAGGATTGAAATAACGCAGTAAGGTTGCGTTCCATTCGTTATCCGATTTACAGATATCCTCAAGAATTATCTCTATCATATATTTTGTTGTGCCGTACGGATTTGTTGTACCCCCTGCCTGCATTGTTTCTTTGAGAGGAGAAATATTATTCATTCCATATACCGTTGCCGATGAGCTGAAAACGATATTTTTACATCCGTTATTTCTCATTACATCGCAAAGCTTAAGAGTGCCTCCGACATTGTTATCGTAATACTCAATCGGCTTTTCGCAGGATTCTCCGACCGCTTTTAAGCCCGCGAAATGAATAACTGCGTCAATCTTGTTTTCTTTAAAGATTTTATCCATACCGTCAGTGTTTCGAATATCACATTCGTATATTTTAAAATCTTTTCCTGTAAGCTCTTTTACACGCTCAAGTGATTTTGGATTTGAATTATAATAATTATCTACCACAATTATTTCATAACCTGCATTGAGTAATTCAACGCAAGTATGTGAGCCGATAAAGCCGGCACCGCCCGTTACAAGAATTGTCATATTAATCATCCTCTTAAAAATAATTTAGAAAAATTCAATGGTGTTTACTCTGCTTCAGGAGTGGGTGTGGGATTTTCCGAATCCTGATTAGGTTCGTTTGTCTGATTTGTCTCACCGTTTGATGTATCGGCTTCTGTATGCGGAGCAGTTGCTTCTGTCTGTGAAGCAAGAGTTGTTGCAGCCGTTGTATTTACGCGGGTTGTAACCTCTGCTTTTCTTGTTGATGCCGGAGTTCTGTTGTTTGAAGAGTTACTGCTTGATTTTCTTGTTGTCTGCTCTTTAGTTGCAGCCGAGGTTGTTTCTCCTGCCGCATCATCTGCAAGTATGTCCTTTTCGAGCTTGATTCCGGAGAAATATGCCTTAAGAATAGCATCATACTTTTTGCCGTTTCCCGCATCAAAGTCGGCAGCCTTTTGGCTCATACCTACGCCGAATCCCGAACCGTAAACCGTAAATTTGTAAACGCTTGTTTCTTCATTGTATTCAAAGGTGAAGCATACTGAATTGACATCAGGATTTTTCAAAACTTTATAAATGAATTCATAGCCTGAAATCTCCTTGTCGCCGACAGCGATTTTTGAAACATAGCCTGTGTTTTTGTCAACACATTTGTCATTTTCTTTAATTTCTATAAGCTTAGCGTCATCTTCATCAAGAACTACGGAATCATCATATGCCGATATTGCCGCTCTTATGTCCTGAGCCTTAATTTCTATTTCATTCTTGAAGTTTTCCTCTTTCTTGTCTGAAGAACAATCCATACTTACAAGATAGTCGGTTTTTATTCCGAATACAGTTTCACTTGATGCCGACTTACCTGCTGACATAAGATAGTAAGGTGTAAATGCAAGCTTGCCGTCAACGCTGATAAATTCACCGAACACCTCTTCAACAGCTTTCAACACTTCGTCACTGCATGTATCGGAGATTTTAACGCCGTCAATTTTCCAGCCTGTATCTCTGTATTTGAGATATGAATAAGTCAAAACTGCCTGAGCCTTTAATGCTTCTGCATTATAGCTTTTATCCATTTCCGTTTCGACTATTCGTGCAATAGCTTGCTTTGCGTCAAGCTGTTCTCCGTTTACAGTGATTATTGACGGAACAGCTTCTGCTTTAGCTTCTTTTTCATTTGAAGCGCGGTCGTTGTCTGAATTTTCTGCCTGAGTTGTATCTTCAGCGTTTGATTTTGCGCTTTCAATAAATTCATCAATCATTATTGTTGAAAGCAAATCCGTCTTGATTTCAACAGGAGCCTGTGTAGTTGTTTCTGCACGGGTTGTAGTTACGGTTGTTGTAGTTGCTTCCTCGTCTTTCTTTTTCTTAACAAAGAACAATACACCTGTAACAATGGCAAGTACAAGAACAATGGCAACAACAGAAAGTATAATCTTTGTTGTCTTGGGATCAAGCTTCTTTTCGGTCTGCTCATCAGTTTCTTCAGCCGCAATTTCAATTCCGACAGAACTGTTTCCTGCCGCTTTTTCGCCGATAAGCGAGAAAAGTTCTTCAGCCGCTATTGTCATAAATGCTTCGTCTGTTTCGTCGTTATCCTTATAAAGCTTTCTGACAAGTGCCGACTTGTCTGTAGCAACCGCAATACAAATGTAATCACATTCATCAGATGTATAAATATCCGAAACACAGGCGCCTAAGGTTGCGCCCGATACTTCTTTTGCGGATTTTGCCAGCTGAGCCGTGTAATCGGTTACGCTGTAATCGCCCTTATCTTCAATGTGAGGAGTAAATGTAAAATACTCGTCAAAATCTTCAAGACCTGCTCCGAATTCTTTTAAAGCAATAGAATTAGTATTGCCGTTTACTGCGATTGTAACATCGTTTTCTTTAAGAATATTAAGCGTTTTTAATGTTAGCTCGGTATTAGGCTCAAAAGTTTCCTTTTTCTGTTCAACCGCAGGAGCAGAAGCTGCTTTATTCCGGTCTTCAAATACATGGTTATTAAGCTTACCGCCGTTTGTAAGATAAGGAATAAGACCTCTTTTAAGAACAGAATCCGTTCTGTTTTCGTCAAGAGGAATCATCGCAATAGTCTGCTTACCTTTCTTAATAGCAAAGCCTGAATAAATTCCGTCCGATGACTGGAAGACCGTTGCTCCTACCGGCATAACCGAGTTCTTTGATATTATCTCAGGATCAAGACTGAGTTCTTTGAGTCTTTGAGCGACTGCTTCATTCTCTTCTGTCTTAAGAGAAAGCGCATTCATAATTTTAAGCTTTGTGCTATTGTAAATATTTCCTGCAACAGCTATTACGATAAATTCATTTTCTTTGAGTGCCTTAGCAAAAGATGTGAACATCTCTTTAAGAGATTTGTATTCATCAAATGTAAGATCACTGTCTGTAAAACTGCTCAAGCTACCGATAACTTTAATTTGAAGCTTTACCGGTACGCTTTCACTGCTACGGGTCAATGAAAACAATTTCATATCCATATCTCTATACCACCTTATATAAAATGTTAATTAAAAACTATTTCAGCCTTCGGGATACCATTTCGCCGCACCGGCAAACGGATTTGTTGTTCCTTTCTTGTCATACCAGACCTGCGGATAATGAGGATTACCGTTTTTGGTTGCGTATGTCGTATCAATATCAACAGTTTCGCCTGTACGAAGCATTCTGCCGACAATTACAAGTCTTGCATCGTTAAACTCATAAGTACAGGTTGAAAGTGTCAGAAGCTTATCGCCCGAGTTGATATCAACACCTGTTGTATAAAGCTTTCGCTCATCAAGTGCACTGATATAATCGTCAAAATTCTGTGTGCTTGCAAAAGAGGTTACAGTATAGTTAAAAATATAACCGTTGTCATCCTCTTCCCGTGTGTTAGTGATAAATGCAGCATAGATTTTGAAATAATACGTTTTGTAGAGCGTATCAAAACAAATAATCGGTGACTCAAGGAAACCGTCAAGCTCTTTATATTTACTGAGTTCTGCAAATATCAATCCGTCGCTCATATGATGACCGTAGATTATCGTATTCTGATTAAGATATCTCGGATCGTTTCTGTAATCCATAAACGGACAGCCGTAACGGCTGTAATTTCCGTAGAAATCCTTTTTAAGATAATCGCTGTTATTCTGCGACTGAACGACCTGAACATCAATTCCCGAATTCGGAACGCTGACCCAACCAACGAGCTGTTGGTTAATTGCATAAAGGTAAGCGTATTTTGCCATCATTCCCTCAGGTGTCTTAACATTAGGATATTTTGAGTGGAATTCCTCCCAGAGTTTTTCCTCTTCTTCGGCACTTGTGATATCTACAACCTGACTTGAAAGACCAAGTTGCTGTTTTACCGCCTGTTTACTCTGTGCGTAGATTACAACAAAGGCAATTGCACAGCAAATAAGAACAAACACTGCAGTATTTGCAACAATTTTTCTTATGGATTCTGATTTCTTTTCTCCTTTTCTCGGAAGGATTTTTGACTTAAGCGAGTCAAACATTTCGTCAAAGGTTTTTAATTCCTTGCGTTTGATTTCCTCATAGGATAAAGTATCTTCACCCTCTGCAAGACTTTCCCTGTCTCTTTGAAAGGGATTTTCGGCATCAATAAAATGTTGTTCTCTTTCATATTTTGCCTGTCTTGAAGTTCTTTCTTTGTGAATACTGTCATCAATATTCTTAACAATATCGGCATAAACATCATCGGACTCTTCTGCTACGGGAAGATCATCAACCGATTTTGCATATTCTATACGGTCCTCTTGCTCAAGGTCGGGTGTGATTTCTGCTGACTGCTCATCGTTTGTTTCCTCACGGATGCTTTCCTGCTCACTGACATCGGTTTCAGCTTCATATTCAGAGTTATCTACTTCAACCATAACAGCCTCTGACTCTTCAAAGAGTGAAACAGCTTCTTCCTCTTGTTCTTCCGCTGTGTTTTCAGCAAGCAACGGCTCTTGTTCAGATTCTTCTGCTTTTTTATCTTTTTTATTTTTAAAGCTTTTAAGGAATTTAAAAGAATCCGTCTTTTTTTTCTTTCCTTTTATTTCCTGCTTATCTGTCTCCTCAATATCTATTGAGGCAAAACCGCGCGAAGCATTCAATGCTTCGGGTTCTTCTCTTGCTTCCCTATCTTCAACAGCTTCTTTTTGTTGCGGATATTCATCTGCATCATTTGAAAATACAATTACTTCATCCGTGCTTTGAAAGCTATTTTTCTTTTTTTTCATTATCGTTCAACTCCTACGGGACCCCAGTCATTAACATCTTCTGCATATGGGTTCTCCATTCCGTTTGCTCTGTACCATATATCCGGATACTTCGGATTTTCATTATAAGTTGCTGAGTCTGTATCGACCTCAAGACTTTCGCCGTCACGCACAAGCCGTGCAAGCACTACGCATCTCGCATTTGTTTCTCCGCGACCCGGAAGATCCATATCTCTTGTGCAGGTTGAAAGCGTCAGAATTTTATCTGTTTTCTCAACATCAACGGTCGTGTTAATAATTGATCTTTTTTCAACTAATGAAACATATTCTTCAAAGTTATCGTCTGTCATAAACGGATACATATAAACAAAAGCATATCCGTTATCGTCTTTCGGATTAACATTTATAAGATATACCGCAAAGACCTTCCATTTATAGCTTTTATATATTGTATTAAAATCAATAACGGGTGCAGACCTGTAAAATTCCAGATCCTTATATTTTTCCAAATCAGAAAACATTGTGGAGTCAAGAAAATTATGACCGAACAGCACCGTATTTTTATCAAAATCGGTATAGCTGCAACGGTTTTCCATAAATATTGTACCGCGCTTGTCATACAGCTTATAAAAGTTTCTGCGCAGATAATATTCGTTATCATCAGCCTGAACAACCGGATGATCAATGGTTGTGTTCGGAACTGTAATCCAGCCTACAAGGTCATTGTTCTTTTCATACGCCTCTTTGTATTTCAAAAGAATTCCGTCGGAACCGACTGCCTCCGTTGTTGTTTCAATTTCGGTCTCGGCAGCAAGCTGATTAAGCTTTTCAGCTTCTTTTAAAGCTTTTTCACCTCCGAGGCTGTTTTTCAATACAACAGACAACACGAGAATTACTGCAATAACAACAATCACTTTAACAAATTTTACAAGCCTGACAGCAGCAGTATCTTTGAAGTTTTCCTGACTGTCTGCCGTATTAGCTTCAGAAATGTTGCCTGTATTATTCTCGACAAAAGTATTTATTCTATTGTATTTCTCGCTTTTTTTCATTTTTTAACCGTTTCCTTCGGGATACCATCTGCTTGCATTCACATAAGGATTTTCAAGTCCGTGTGCAGTGTACCAAACCTGAGGATATCTCGGATTTTCATTGTATGTTGCCGCTGAGACATTAACATCTTCTCTTTCACCGTCACGAACAAGTCTTGCAACGATAACGCATCTTGCATTTGTCTGTCCGCGTCCCGGAAGGTCCATATCTCTTGTGCAGGTTGAAAGAGTCAGAATTTTATCTGTTCTTTCGACATCAACCGGCATATTTATAATTGATCTTTCTCTGACTGTTTGGACATATGCCTCAAAATTATCGTCAGTCATAAACGGATGAATATAATAAAGTGCATATCCGTTATCGTCTTTTTCGTCGGCATTTGACAGATAGACACCGAAGACTTTCCATTTATAATTCTTATAAATTGTGTTGAATTCGATTACGGGAGCAGACTTATAGAAGTCCAGATCCTTATATTTTTCCAGATCCGAAAACATTGTGGAATCAAGGTAATTATGACCGTAAAGAATTGTATTCTTTAAAAAATTCACGGGATCGCATCTGAAGTCCATAAAGATTGATCCGCGTCGCTCATATTTCTTTGAGAAGTTCTTTCTCAAATAAAAATCATTATCTGCCGCCTGAACAACCGGATGGTCAATTTTTGTGTTAGGAACCGTAATCCATCCGACAAGGTCATGATTCTGATTGTAAAGATCTCTGTATTTTTCAAGAATTCCGTCAACACCGACCGCATCCTCAACTTCTTCTGCTTTGTTTCCTAACTGAGAAGCAAGTTTTTGCGCTTCAAGCTTATTTTTACGAAGCTCAAGATAATTTTTCGCAAAGATAATGCCTGAAACCAAAAAGACAAGAACAGAAACAACTAATACAATTCTGCTGATTATAACAGTTGCCTGAGGCTTCTGTTTCTTTTCCATTTGTCCGTCAATATGAATTTCTGTATCCTTATTTTCCTTTGCTTTTTTAGAAGAAGGTTCAGCCGGAGCCGGAGTTCTTGCAAACTTAGGTTGTACCGTACCGTTATTCGCGGGAGCGTTTTTATCAACCGTTTTCGGCTTGGGCGCAATATGTTCGCTGTTCTCTGCTGCATTTTCATCAGGCTTATCAGTGCTTTTTGTAACTGCTCTTTCTGACTGATAAGGATTTTCAGCTTCGCACATTGACTCTTCCTCAGGAAGCCTTTCTTCATCCGTTCTCTTAATTTCATCACTCATACCAAATACTCCAAAACTATTTTAAGTGCCTCGTCGGCAGATTTATTTCTGTTATTTTCTCTTATATTATCAGCAAACTCATTAAGATATTTTTTCACAACAACATCTTTTCCGTCTGAGAATGCAATATAAACAAGTCCGACGGGTTTATTTGTACCGTCCGAATCAGGTCCTGCAATTCCCGTAACTGCAACGCCTATATCGGCACCGCTCACTTTCAGCAAGCCGTTAACCATTTCTCTTGCACATTCCTCACTTACCGCTCCGAACTTCTCAAGCGTTTCGTTGCTTACTCCGAGTATCTCATTCTTAATTCTGTTAGAGTAACTGACTATTCCGCACTCAAATACAGAAGACGAACCGGATACATCGGTAATTCGCTTTGCGATTAAGCCGCCTGTGCAGGATTCTGCAGTTGCAAGAACTAAACGCTTTTCTTTTAACTGTTTTACTACCTTTTCTTCAAGTTCCATAATTATTTAATCAACTCAAACCTTGTATTCTCGACAGCCTCTTTTACAAGAGTATCAATATCAAGAGCCTTTTCGACTTCTTCAAGCTGCTCTTTTTTCGGTCTTGTTCGCGGATGCTTGGGTGTAAATACCGTACAGCAATCCTCAAAAGGTCTTATCGATATATCAAATGTGTCTATTTTTCTTGAAACAGCAATTATTTCTTCCTTGTCCATTGCTACAAGAGGACGCAAAACAGGCATATCGGAAACCGCATCCGTACAAGCGAGTGCCGGCATAGTCTGACTTGCCACCTGTCCTAAGCTTTCACCCGTTACAAGCGCTGAACAATCCGCTTTTTTTGCTATTTCATTTGCTATTCGCATCATAAATCTGCGCATAACAAGAGTGAAGTATTCCTCTTCGCAATTATCTCTGATCTGCTCCTGAATTTTTGTAAAAGGAACTGTATAAAGAGCTATATCTCCGCTGTACTTTGTTACCTGTCTGAGCAAATCATGAACCTTTTGTTCCGACTGAGGTGAAGTATAAGGGGGTGATGCAAAATGAATTGCGTCAAGCTTAACTCCTCTTTTGGAAATCATCCAAGAAGCGACAGGGCTGTCAATTCCGCCCGAAATGAGCACGGCAGCTTTACCGCCCGTTCCAACAGGCATACCGCCTGCGCCCTTAATCTGATTTCCTCTTATGAATGCGTGACGGTCGCGTATTTCAACCGTTACGGTCAAATCGGGATTGTGAACATCAACTCTTATATGCGGAAATTCTCTGAGAATTACCTCTCCGACGTTTCTGCTGATTTCCGGTGAAGTCAAAGGGAATTTCTTGTCACTCCTTTTGGCTTCAACCTTAAAGGTTTTTACCTCTTCGAGCTGTTCTCTTAAGTATTCGGGAGCAGTTTCAAGAATAATATTCATATCCTTTTCGACTGCGGCTGCACGCTGAAAAGCGGCAATGCCGAAAACCTTTTTCAGAATTTCTATTGCTTCATCCATATCGAAGCCGTCACACTCGGGTTCAATAGTCATAGTTGACTGCATACAAGTAATTTTAACCTTGCCGAGTGAACGGAATCTGTGTTTAATATTTTTTGCAAGCGTAGCTTCAAATGACGAACGGTTAAGTCCTTTAAGTGCAAGCTCGCCGTTTTTAATAAGAATTATTTCTTTCATATTATGTCCTTTATTTTTTAGAAAGCTCTAAAAATGCTTTTTTAATTATCTGTATAAAATAATCAATTTCTTCCTTTGTATTTGTATAGCAAAGACTTACTCTGACTGCACTGTCAATTCTTTCGGGAGAAAGCTTCATAGCAGTCAGCACTTCGCTTCTGTGTCCCTTTGAACACGCTGAGCCTGCCGATACATAAACGCCCTTTGACGACAAATAATTTACCGAAACCTGTGACGGAATTCCGTTTAAAGAAATGTTGACTATATACGGAATTGCATTTTCCGGCGAATTAATCGAAACGCCGTCAATTTTTAAAAGCTCTTGTTTTAAATAAGCGTTCAACTCACACATTTTTTGATATCTTGAATCAATGTCCCTGAGCTCGTTTACGGCCGAAGCAAATGCCGCAATATTGGGCATTGCCTGTGTACCGGAGCAAATTCCGTTTTCCTGACCGCCGCCGAGCACATACGGCTTAATTCTTACGCCTTTAGCTATATATAGAGCGCCCGAGCCTTTCAGCGCGTGTATTTTGTGCGCGCTTATGCTCATTAAATCAATTCCGCACTTTTGGGGCTTAATGTCTATCTTTAAATATCCCTGAACGGCGTCAACATGAAGTAAAGCAGGCGAATTGTTTCGTTTAATTATTTTTTTTATTTTGTCAAACGGCAAAACACTGCCGACTTCATTATTAACTGCCATAAGGCTTACAAGTATTGTCTTTTCATCAATGGCATTTTCAAATTCTTCACATGAAATATTGCCGCTTTCATCAGGCATAATTCTTACTACTTCAAAGCCGTCTTCGGAGAGCTTGTCCATACATTTTGCAACGCTCGGATGCTCAAATGCAGTTGTCACTATTTTATTTCCTCTGCGCCTTAACGCGTTAACAGCGCCGAATATAGCCGTATTATTAGAAACCGTTCCGCACGGAGTAAAGTAAACTGCAAAAGCATCAACAGATAAGCTGTCAGCAATTATGCTTCGTGATTTTTCAAGCAACTGAGATGCATTGTAGCCCTTTGAATGAATAGATGACGGATTGCCGAATTCTTCATTCATAACCTCTAATGCACTTTTTACTGCAGCTTCGCAGGGCTTCGTTGTTGCACTGTTATCAAAATACACTTGCATTTAAACATTCGCCCCCAAATTACAGAATACTTTGATTTTATATTATACACTAAAACCTTATGTTTGGCAAACAAATAAAG
>CAMFTS010000027.1 GCA_945988915.1 uncultured Clostridia bacterium | reverse complement strand
GGGGTATGATGGCACTCATCACCCCTCATTCACGGGAGAAAAACAGAGTATCTCAGTGGTTGAATATCGGCGTCGGAGCCGCATGGGGTATTATCAGTCTTATTCCTATGATTATGGGCGCAAGAGAAGCTATCGGCATCAGTGAAAAGACTCTTTTCCTGATTTTCGGCATTGTTTTCGGTTTCGGCGGAGAACTGTTATCGATTTTCGCATACAAGACCAAAGAAAGAGTTGAATTTACCGCTCCCGAACAGCAGTCCTTTATTAAAGATTTGCTTGCATTAAGACATAATAAGATACTGCTTCTTATGCTTCTTGCCCAAATTCTGAACTTCCTTAACGGTGCTGTGCCGTGGATTTATTTCTTTAAATACTGCGTATCGCTTAAAGTAGGCAATACCACGCTCAACGGTGAAACAGTACAGTTTTACTACGGAATTCTTACAAGTGTTTTTTCAGCAGCAAGTATGTTCTTTGCAGTTAAGTTGTCAGATAAAATCGGCGGTATGAGAAATCTTATTGTTGTTGCTCAGATTATGAATGCTTCATTCAGAATACTCGCATACTTTGTCGGCTTTGACACACTGCCGAAGATGATACTTGTTATTGCCATAATTTCAATTTCTTCAATACCGGCTAATATGATTGGTATTGCCCAGCGTTCAATTCTTTGCGACGCTATTGATTATATGGAATGGAAAACAGGTAAGCGTACAGAGGGCATTTGTAATTCAATGCAGAACCTTACCAACAAATTAGTTGATGCATTAAAGCTGCTTGCCTGCGGTTATGTTCTTGCATGGCTCAAATACGACGCAACGCTCGGTATAGATGCGCAAACCGAAATATTTTACAAGGCTCAATGGCCGTTATTTATGCTCTTGCCGGCATTAGGCTCTATTCTTTACTTAATTCCGTTTATGATGATAAAGTATTCAAAACAAGATAAAGAAAAGGTTGAGCGGGAGCTTGCAGAACGCCATTCGGCTGTCAACAAATAATACTTAAATGCAAACTAAAAAATTAAGCGGAGAGGACTTCCTCTCCGCTTTCTTTATACTGATAATCAATTATCAGTTGTATTTCTTTCTCGGAACATATGTTGTATGAAGAATTTCATGAGCCTTATGACTGCCCGGCTTGCCGAGATATGTGTCATAGAGTTCTTTAATTGCTGAATTCTCGTGTGACTTTCTCTTTGCATTTTCTTTATCAGCATTGTAAAGAACTTCTGCGCGTCTTGCCTTAAGGTCAATGAAGTTATGAACAACTGCATGCTGAATCGGCTGTCCGCCGCCGTTGATACAACCGCCCGGACATCCCATTATTTCAACGAAGAGATAATCACTTTCTCCGTTCTTAATCTTGTCCATAATTACTTTAGCATTCTTTGTTCCGCTTGCAACTGCAACCTTAACATCAAGATCGCCAACCTTATAGTCAGCTTCTTTAATGTTCTCCATACCTCTTACTGCTTCAAAGTCAGGATTAGGAGCTTCCTCTCCCGTAATCATCTTAACAGCTGTACGAAGGGCAGCTTCCATAACTCCGCCTGTTGCACCGAAGATGGTTGATGCTCCTGTTGATTCATTGAACGGGTTGTCGAATTTCTCATCAGGAAGCTTGTTGAAATAGATACCGGCGCTCTCAATCATTCTTGCAAGCTCGCGTGTTGTGATTGCAATATCAACATCAGGATAGCCTGAAGCCGACTGACCGGGGCGTTTGGTTTCAAACTTCTTAGCTGTGCAAGGCATAACGCCGACAACTACCATATTTTTCGGATCAATACCCATCTTGTCAGCATAGTAAGTCTTCATTGTTGCACCGAACATCTGCTGAGGTGACTTACAGGTTGAAAGATGCGGTATAAGTTCAGGATAATAGTGCTCACAATACTTAATCCAACCCGGTGAGCAAGAGGTAATCATAGGAAGAACGCCGCCGTTTTTAACTCTTTCGACAAGCTCATTTGCCTCTTCCATAATTGTAAGGTCTGCCGCAAAGTCGGTGTCAAATACCTTATCAAAACCGAGTCTGCGAAGAGCGGCAACCATCTTACCCTCAACATTTGTACCAATGTGCATACCGAATGCTTCACCGAGTGTTGCCCGGATTGAAGGAGCGGTATTTACGATAACAAACTTTTCAGGATCATTGATAGCAGCAAGTACCTTATCTGTATCGTCTTTTTCAACAATTGCGCCTGTCGGACAGTTAACAATACACTGACCGCAGGAAATACATGAAACATCAGCAAGGTCCTTGTCAAATGCCGATGAAACATGAGTATCAAAGCCACGGGCATTGGCACCGATAACACTGATTCCCTGATCGTCACAGGCAGCGATACAACGACGGCAAAGAATACACTTGTTGTTATCTCTGATCATATGAGCAGCAGAATCGTCAAAATCGTATTTAACCATTTCGCCCTTATAGTAGTTAGGATTATCAACACCGAACTCTTTGCAAAGCTTCTGAAGCTCGCAGTTACCGCTTCTTACACATGAAAGACAGCTCTTGTCATGTGTTGAAAGGATAAGCTCAAGTGTTGTTTTGCGTGAATGACGCACTCTTTCTGAGTTTGTATATACTTCCATTCCCTCGTTTACCGGGAATACGCAAGCAGAAACAAGGCTTCTTGCTCCTACAACCTCAACCATACAAATACGGCAAGCGCCGATTTCGTTGATTTTTTTCAAATAGCAAAGCGTAGGGATTTCAATACCTGCATATCTTGCAGCTTCAAGAATTGAAATACCTGCCGGCACGCTTAAGGGCATGCCGTTGATTTTAATATTTACATTACCCATATTGGCACACTCCTTATTCCTTAACAATTGCTTTAAACTTACATGTTGAAAGACAAGCACCGCACTTTACGCACTTGTCAGAATCAATATTGTAAGCAGGTTTCTTCTTACCGGGAGCTACATAATCTGTAACCTTAATTGCTTCTGCGGGACACTGTCTTGCACACATACCGCAGCCGAAGCAAGAATCTTTAACGATCTTAAATGTTAGAAGGTCTTTACATACACCGGCTGCACACTTTTTATCAACAACGTGAGCAACATACTCTTCTCTGAAGAACTTGAGTGTTGCAAGAACAGGGTTAGGAGCTGTCTGACCGAGACCGCAAAGTGAATTGTCTTTGATGTAATAACAAAGCTCTTCAAGCTTGTCGATATCTTCAAGTGTTCCTTTGCCTGATGTAATCTTGTCAAGCATTTCAAGAAGTCTCTTTGTACCTACACGGCACGGAGTACATTTACCGCAGGATTCGTCAACCGTGAAGTTAAGGAAGAATTTTGCGATATCAACCATACAGTTGTCTTCGTCCATAACAATAAGTCCGCCTGAACCCATCATACAGCCGATAGCCGTAAGGTTGTCATAGTCAATAGGAGTATCCATAAGAGATGCAGGAATACATCCGCCTGAAGGACCGCCTGTCTGAGCAGCCTTGAACTTCTTTCCGTTAGGAACACCGCCGCCGATTTCTTCAATAATTTCACGAAGCGTTGTACCCATTGGAATTTCAACAAGTCCTGTATTTTTAATCTTACCGCCGAGTGCGAATACCTTTGTACCCTTTGACTTTTCAGTACCCATTGATGCAAACCATTCAGCACCGTTAAGAATAATCTGCGGAATATTGGCAAATGTTTCAACATTATTTTCTGTTGTAGGCTTAGCAAAAAGTCCTTTAACTGCCGGATACGGAGGTCTCGGTCTCGGTTCACCGCGGTTGCCTTCGATTGAAGTCATAAGTGCTGTTTCTTCGCCGCAAACAAATGCGCCTGCACCGAGTCTTACATGAAGGTCAAAGTCAAAGCCTGAACCGAAGATATCCTTTCCTAAAAGGCCGTGTTCTCTTGCCTGTTCAATAGCCTTTTTCAAACGCTGAACAGCAATCGGATACTCAGCACGAACATAAACATAACCTTCTGTTGCGCCTGTTGCATAACCGCAGATTGCCATAGCTTCTACGATACAGTGCGGGTCGCCTTCAAGAACAGAACGGTCCATAAATGCACCCGGGTCGCCTTCGTCTGCATTACAGACAACATATTTCTGATCAGCTTCGTTTGCAGCTGTAAAGCTCCATTTTCTTCCCGTCGGGAATCCGCCGCCGCCGCGTCCGCGAAGACCTGAATCGGAAACAATCTGAACAACCTGCTTAGGAGTTAATTCCTTAAGACACTTTGCAAGAGCCTGATAACCGTCTTTTGCAATGTATTCATTGATGTCCTCCGGGTCAATAACACCGCAGTTGCGCAAAGCAACTCTGTGCTGTTTCTTATAGAAATTTGTTTCGTTAAGTGATTTAATTGAATCACCGTCAACTGTTTCATCATAAAGAAGTCTTGTGACTACTCTGCCTTTTAAGAAGTGCTCTTCTACAATTTCAGGAATGTCATCAACCTTAACCTGACTGTAAAAAGCTCCTTCAGGATATACAACCATAATCGGACCTAAAGCACAAAGACCGAAGCAACCCGTTCTGATTACTTTTATCTCGTCCTGAAGTCCGTTCTTTGCGATTTCTCTTTCTAATGCTTCGATAATCGCAGGGCTGTTTGAAGAGGTACAACCGGTACCGCCACAAACAAGTACATGGGAACGATACATTGTTTTGCCTCCTTATTTTATGTATTCACTGACAGGTTCGCCGCCAGCAATATGCTCTTCGATTACTTTGGCAGCTTTTTCAGCTGTCATATTAACATAAGTTACCTTTTCTTTTCCCGGTACGGTTACCTCAACAATAGGTTCGTATTTACACATATCAATACAGCCCATCTGAGTAACGGCAACATTTGTTAATTCTTTTTCAGCAACGCCGTCAACAAAAGCGTTAAGGACATCTCTTGCACCTGCTGCTATTCCGCAGGTACCCATGCCAACAACAATCTTGATTTTATCATCGCCGATATCTTCTCTGACTAACATTGTCTTTTTTGTTACCGACTTGATAGCCAAAAGTTCTTCAAGTGTTTTCATTATCAGTTACACCTCCGTAAAGATTATTAACGTTTTGCTCAATAAAGTCCCTTATCCATTTCACAATATCAGGACTCGAAACAGGAATTTCTTCTGATTTCTGCTTTATTTCTCTTGTATCAAATACAAATTCATTATTGTCCACACTGTATTTCAAAACAAAATCCACATAAGGATTAGCGCTCACCAATGCCGAAACAGTTGCATGCAAATCACCGACGGGTTTGAAATTAAGGCTGTCGGTTTTAAAGATTGCATTGATTAACGTTCCTTTACCGTCAACCGAATGAATTGAAAAAGTACCGCCTGTCTGCTCCGCAGCCATTTTAAAAAGCGGGATTCCCATACCGACTCTGCGAGTTGTGCCGGAAGTATAAAACGGATCCTTGGCTTTTAACAGTTCCTCTTGAGTCATACCTTTTCCGTTATCGATAACCGTTACGGAAAGAGTATTGAGATGACTGTCCTCTGTCAATTCAATACTGACAAGTGAAGCTTCTGCTGAAACAGAGTTTTCAACAATGTCGAGAATATTAAGCGAAAGTTCACGCATAATCAGATTCCGTATTTTGCAAGAATGTCCGGTATGTCTTTTTCTGTAAGCTTGCCGTAAACTTCATCGTTCACCGTAAGAACGGGAGCAAGACCGCAAGCACCGATACAACGGCAAGCTTCGAGTGAAACTCTTCCGTCGGGAGTGCATTCGCCTGATTCAATACCAAGGCATTCGGAAAGCTTGTCGATAAGTTCCTGCGCACCCTTAACATAGCAAGCGGTACCCAAGCAAACAGAAATGTTGTACTCACCCTTAGGTGAAAGTGCAAACTGTGCATAGAAGGTTGAAACACCATATACTTTTTCAAGCGGAACATCCATACCTTCTGCAATCATTACCTGAACTTCATACGGAAGATAACCGTAGATTTCCTGAGCTTCCTGCATAACGTGCATAAGCATACTTTTATCGCCCTTACACTCTGCAATTACAGCTTCAAGCTTTGCCTGCTGTTCAGGAGTTCCTTTGAAAGGAATATTGCTGATTTTTTTTAGCATTTATCTATTTCCTCCTTAAATAATTAATGAATTCACGGTGTCAAAAGCGCATACTTTGACACTATACATATGCTTATAACATATATAAGAGATTATATCACCTATACAAATAAAAATCTATCTTTTTTTTTAGATTTGCAACAATTTTCGCTGTTTTTTTCATATAATTCTATGATATTTGAAAATCTGTTTCAAATGAAACAGATTTTTCACTGCTTTATAAAAGAATTTTTGCTATTTTTCTCATATCCGGCTCAATATTTTCTGTTTTAACGGCCGAAACCGAAAATGCAATTACAATTTCCCCTTTTCCCTCGCTTACAGGAATGATTCTGACAGGTTCTTCGCAGTTTTTAAGACTTTGAGTTAATTCATTTAATGAAATCGAGGTTGTTATTTTACATCTTGCATACAGAGGAGTTGCAGTTTTTTCAATTACAGCCTTTTTTCCGAGCTCATTCAAAAGTGCGTCGGTTAAAATCTTTGATTTTTGAGTATATAGCTTTCTCGCTTTTTTTATCTGAGAAGAAAGCCGTCCGTCGCTGATATAGTTCTTCAGTGCAATCTGGTCGGGAATTGAAACCGTTTGGTTGTACAATGCTCCGATTTCGTTGTATCTGCGAGTCAGTTCTGTCGGTAAAATCATATAGCTGATGCGAAGTGACGGCAAAAGCAATTTAGAAAAAGTACCGACATATACTACATTTTCACTGTCGAGTCCCTGTAAAGACGGAGTAGGTCGGTTAAGGTCGCGGAATTCACTGTCGTAGTCATCTTCAATTATCATCTTTGAGTGTTCATGTGCGAATTTCACAAGGCTGTGGCGTTCGTCGATAGGCATAATATCTCCCCATTTTGTCGCACGCGACGGTGAGATGTAAAGAATATCCGCACTTTCAATGTCATTGCATATTTTATAATCTCTGTCCTTGAATACTGCTATTCCCTGCTTATAGGACATATCGTTAAAATATACATTTTTACTTTCACCGTCAATCAAGGCGCAAAGAATATTAAGCAAGGATTGTACGCCCGCGCCTATTACTATATTGGATTCGTCGCAAACACAGTTTCTTGTTTTTGTAACATATTTTGCAATCTGTTCCCGTAAGTCGCGTTCACCCTGAGGCAAGCCGTAATCCTTGAGCCTGTAATCCTGGCGCAAAGCATTTTTAACATATTTTGTCCAAAGGCTCAGATCAAAAACGGAAGTATCAACGCCGGTTGACGCATAGTCCGAAGAATATTTCAAGCTTTTATTATTTTTAACCGATTTTCTTTCTTCTCTTAATCTTCCTGTATATGATACATAGTATCCGCTTTGGCTTTTCGGTATTAAATAGCCGTCGTCACAAAGATTGATATAAGCCTGTTCAACCGTTGTCTTGCTTACCGCCTGAAGTTCGGCGCACTGTCTTATTGACGGAAGCTTCGTACCCTCCTCAAGCTTTCCCGACCTGATAAGTTCTTTATAGTATTCGTATATTTTATCATAAAGGAATTTGTCTTTTTTCATAACTGACCTCTAAAAATTTATTAAATCTGTCTATTTATTTAGTGACAGTTCAGGAGTATTATATATCACAACACAGAATTTGGCAATAGCAATTCGAGGTGATGCAATGAAAAAAATAGCCGTAATAAATGATATTTCAGGCTTTGGCAGATGTTCACTGACAGCGGCTATACCTGTTATTTCTGCTTTGGGCGTTGAGTGCTGTCCTCTTCCTACTGCCGTACTTTCAAATCAGACCGGTTACAAATCCTATCATTGTATAGACCTCACCGACGAGCTTGAAAGCTACGTTGACGAATGGAAAAAGCTCGGACATAAATTCGATGCTATTCTGACGGGATACATAGCTTCTGCAAAGCAGGCGGATTTGATTTTAAAATTCATAGATGATTTTAAAACCGAAAACACAAAACTGATTGTTGATCCCGTTATGGCAGATGACGGAAAAATCTACGGCACATATTCCAAAGAGCTGTGTAAAAAGGTTGTTGAGATTTCACGGAAAGCAAATATTATAACCCCGAATATTACGGAGCTTTGTATTCTTACCGGAACGAATTACGAAACAATCATTTCAAAAAAAGACGAAAGCCTGTATTTGAATTATGTTGCCGATATTGCCAAAGTTCTGCTGTCCGATAATTTAAGGTCAATTATCGTTACAGGCGTCGTCACCTCCGGAAGTATTTGCAATATACTTGTAGAAAAGGACGGCATTTCAGTTGCTCGTTCAGAGATATTCGGAGGCAGTTATTCAGGCACCGGTGATTTATTTGCAAGTGTTATCAGCGCTGAAGTTGCAAAAGGCACGAGCCTTGTTTATGCCATTGAGCTTGCAACAAAATTTCTTGAAAAATCAATAAAAAGTTCATTCCGTGAAGGTACCGACCGAAACGACGGAGTCAATTTTGAAAAATGTTTGGAGATGCTTACTAATGAATAATTCAAACAAAAGAAAAACCTTATATTTAGTCGTTGCAACTGCATTGTGTGCCGCAATTATTTCAGTTATGACGGCATTTGTTAAATTTAATACCGGCATAAACGACGGCTACCTGCACTTCGGTGACAGTATGATTTACCTTAGCGCTTGTATTCTTCCGTTGCCCTATGCTATGCTTGCCGCCGCTATCGGAGGATTCATTGCCGACTTGCTTGCAGGCGCAGCAGTCTGGGCACCTTTTACAGCAGTAATTAAAGCATTAAACGCTTTGCCTTTTGCGCTTATATACACATTAAAAGTGACAAAAAGCCCGAGCAAGCTTTTAAACAAGGCTGTAGCTCCTATGCCTGTTGTTTCAGGTTTCATCACCGTTTTCGGCTATCTTATTGCCGAAGGTATTCTCTACTCTTTTGCGTCTGCCTGGACCTCTGTACCGTTCAGCATAATTCAGGCGGTAGGAAGCGCAATCATTTATTACCTTGCGGCAGCTGCACTTGATAAGATTAATTTTAAATCAAGAATTTTCAAATAATCGGGAGAATTTATTATGGCTAACATAGTTTACACATTTGAAGACCAGATTTATCTCAACATTACAAATGCCTGTCCGTGCAAATGCGAATTCTGTATTCGCAACAACGGCGACAGCGTGGGTGATGCCGATACTCTTTGGTTTGAGGGACACAGTCCGTCTTTTGATGAAATCAAGGCAGAAATCGACGCCTTTGATTTCGGCGGATATACAGGCGAAATAATTTTTTGCGGATACGGCGAGCCGACCTGCGCTTATGACAATCTGTTAAAGACGGCAGACTATTTAAGAGAGAAAGCTCCGCAGTGCAGATTGAGAGTTAATACAAACGGTCTTTCGGATTTACTGAACAAAAAGCCTACCGCAAAGGAAATCTGTGAAGCGATGGATACGGTTTCAATTTCCCTTAACGCTCCTACAAGCGAAAAATACGAAGCACTCTGCCATCCCGTATTTAAAGACAAGGCATTCCCTGCAATATTAAAATTTGCAGAAGAATGTAAGCAGTATGATGTTGCTGTTAAATTCTCTTTAGTCAATGTAATTTCAAAAGAAGATATTAAAGAGTGTCAAAAGCTTTCCGACAAAATGGGTATTCCTCTTCGTGTGAGAGAATACACCGCGGATTAAGGATAATATGAGTTATAAGTTTTTTGAAAACAAAGAATGTGAATACTATCCTTGCCATAAGGGTATAGAAAAGCTGAATTGTCTTTTCTGCTTTTGCCCGCTTTATTTAAAAGAAGATTGCGGCGGAAATTTTAAAGTTCTTGAGAACGGAATTAAAGACTGTTCTGATTGCATATTCCCACACCGGCAAGAGAATTACGAAAAGATAATTGAAAAGTTGAAATAAGATAAAAACCGAGTAGCCTGAATGCTGCTCGGTTTTACTTTTAATGATTTGCTGTAAAAATATGCGTCATTATTGTCTTGAATTGAAGAGCATGCTCAATTACAAAGACGTCCGAATCCCAAATCATTTTTCTGCCGTTTTCTGATTTAACGTTTCGGAATTCTCATCAGACGGAAAGAACTGAAGTGCATCCTGAATTGTAATAAATGCTCCTGCATCATTTAGGCTGTTTGTCATTCGCTTTTCCATTGCAGTCATAGCAGGATACTGAAGTAGGCTTTTCTGATGCGTGTAGTTAACCCAACTGTCTATGATATAACCGTACTGATTCTCCTCGACAAGATAAGCGAGATATCCTCGGTAATTATTTCCTTTTGCAGGCATGGAAAAAGCGGCAAATACATCGGTGCTTGTCTGCTGCCCGAAAAAGATACTGTCAGAGGAAAATGTTTGATTTCCAAGCGAATAATACGGAGATGAAAAGCTTTTACCGTTCTCGTCATACAGGACTCGACCGGTCACTTCCCCGCCGGAATTCCAGCCCTGTGAAATATTCTTATACGCAGGCCAAAGCTGAATTGACTCCGTACCGACAAAGTCCGAAGCGTTTATCCATAGAAAATGATGGAAGATTATCCACCGTTCACGCTCACCGGGAAGCTTCACTCCAACACCGGTAATACGCAGAGTATTTTCATCTTCTGCCTTGTTTTGCTCTTTATTTCCGTTTTCATAATCCGATGTTATTATGCCGTCATTCACTTTCTCATCAGTGACATCAACAACGACCCGCAACGCTCCGTCACAAGCCGCAATATCCTCTGAACTGATATCATTTATGACATACTCAGGGAAACCGAGCTTTATCAGCTCTGTCTTGATATTTGCAACCTCTTTATGCTCTGAAACATCAACCGTGCTCCACTCCATAGGATAGCTGCTGCCGAAAATACAACCTAAAGCACAGCCGATGACAAGTATTGAAGTCAGGGTAAGCACAATACATCTGTCTGTAATCTTTACACTTACGGTACGGATTGAATATCCGGCTTCATCAAGCTCCTTTGACAGCTTACAGATACTGCGTATGATGAAGATATATCCTATAATCATGGCGCACGGAACAATAAATCCGTCATATTGGGCAAAAGCAAGTATGCAAACAAGCATATACCAAATCATCAACGCTAATGCGCCGTTGGCACGGGGAGTAAGATTTGCTTTTTTCTGCACAGTTCTCAATCCAAGCCAAAAGCAAAAATATTCAACAAGCAAAAGCACCGAATTGGCAACAGTCAGTGCCGATTTAATAGGTGAATCAGCGATTTGACTTTGAATAACGGTAGTATTTAAAATCAAAGTCGGGACAAAGTATGACATTCTGATAACTGTTATAATCAGGCAAAATCCAAACCATTTATTGTCACGGCGCAGAGTCCGGAAGCCTAACAGTGTAAGCACTATTCCTATTGCAGGCAGAATATAATCAAGACACCAAAAGTTCAGAGTAATTGATGAAAGAGCTATACCGACAAGAATACGGTTCATTGATTTTTTCCATGGTGTCACCTCTGCGACAATGTCTTCGGGAGGCACTTCATTAATACTGTTTTCGAGAATAGCATCAAAATCTTTTTCGCTCATAGCTTCCCACTTTCCGTTACTCATGCACTTCACCCCCTAACGTATTCCTAAGCTGTTTTTTCAAGCGGTAAAGTTTTCCCTCAACCGCTCTCTCGGTCATCCCCAGCTCCGAAGCAATTTGTGCTGTTGATTGCAAGTAATAATATTTTCTGTAAAACAACATTCTTTCCTTTGAAGACAACTGCCGCAAAGCCAGATTGACCGCTTCCTGCTGTTCTTGTCTGATAACTTCTTCTTCAGCGCTAAGTTCCGGTGACGGGATATTCTCCGAAAGCTCTTCGGCAATGTCATAACGGGAAATACTCCTTGAAAAGTTCAGCGCTGTATTTCTTGCAACAGCTGTCAGCCAAGCGTTCCAACTGCCTTTCTGACGGTCAAACTGTTCAATTTTTTCCCATACCTTCATTGCAACTTCGGAAAGGCAGTCCTCTCGGTCTTGCTCATTCTTTAAAACAGGAGCAATAACATATCTGATAAGCGGTCCGTAGTGTTTTAATAAAGCATCCATTCCTTTTTCATTTTTTTGAAGCAACAATTCAATTATTTCCTGCTCTTTCACGGCATCGCCTCCCCTCTTAGTCCGGTTACATCTAATTATACACAAAATAAAAATAAAACCCACGGATTTTATAATCTTTTCGTATGTTTTGTCAGTACTGCTGATTTTTGCTTGTGCGGATATGCCGGATTTTGTCCGGCAACGGCAGCAAAAAGAATAAGGACGAACACAGTTCGCCCTTAAATTTCGCAATACTTTAATGCAGTCATTCAATAGAATTCAAATCGTACGGTGTTTTTTGGTAAACAAAATAGTTAAGCCAATTCTGGAACAAAAGGCTTCCTGCACCGCGCCAGGTAAGCTTAGGTACTTTCTTGGGGTCATCATCGGGGAAATAATTATAAGGTATTTTAATATCTAAACCCTTGCCCTTATCTCTGAAATATTCTTTTGCAAGCGTATCAAAATCATACTCGGAATGGCCTGTGCAATAGAAATTTCTGCAAGCCATATCAGAAATAAGATGAATACCCGACATCTCCGAATAGGAAAGAATCTGCAA
>CAMFTS010000026.1 GCA_945988915.1 uncultured Clostridia bacterium | reverse complement strand
CACAAGGAGTATCGTCGGCAGCGTCAGATGTGTATAAGAGACAGGAATATATTTATTAAAATTTATATGAAAGGTGTTAATACTTATGTGGGCATTAAAAACCGCTTATTACCGCGCATATCAGAAAATTATGAAGATTGCGCTTTACTTCCTCGACTGGTCAGAACCGGAATTACTTACCGGTCCCGGTTGCATCCGCAAATTACCGTCAGTTATTAAAGAAAAAGGTATTGGCAATGTTATGATTGTAACTGATAAAGGTCTTATGAGTCTTAATTTGCTCGACGGGCTTTTTGAAGAGCTTAAAGCACAGGGAATCAATTATGTTGTGTATGACGGTGTTCAGCCAAACCCATCAATCGAAAATATTGAAGAAGCAAGAGAGCTTTTCGTTGCTAACGGCTGTGAAGCTATGATAGCTTTCGGCGGCGGTTCACCTATGGACTGCGCTAAGGCTGCCTGCGCAAGAGTTGTCAGACCTAACAAAACAATTCCTCAGATGAGAGGCGTTATGAAGGTTATGCGTAAGCTTCCTCCTTTCTTCGCTGTTCCGACAACTGCAGGTACGGGTTCGGAAACAACCGTTGCGGCTGTTGTTTCAAACACACAGACACACGAAAAATATGCTATTAACGACCCGAGCCTTCGTCCGAAGTTCGCTGTTCTCGACCCTGAGCTTACAGTCGGTCTTCCTCCGAAAATCACTTCTACAACAGGTCTTGACGCTTTGACACACGCTGTTGAAGCATACATAGGTCTTTCAAATGTTCCGTCAACAAAAGCTTATGCCGAAAAAGCCGTTGACCTGATTTTCAAAAATCTTGAAACAGCTTACAATGACGGTAAGAACATTGAAGCAAGAAATCAGATGCTCCTTGCATCTTTCTATGCAGGTATGGCATTCACAAGAGCATATGTCGGTTATGTTCACGCTATTGCTCACAACCTCGGCGGTATGTACGGAATTCCGCACGGTCTTGCAAATGCTGTTATTCTTCCTGTTGTTCTTGAAGAATTCGGTGCAAAGATTTATCCGTCACTTGCAAAGCTTGCTGATATCGCAGGCATCACAGGTCAGACAACAGAAGAAAAGGCAAAGAATTTCATTGCTGAAATCTTCGCTATGAACGAAAGAATGGCTATCCCGACCGGATTTGCACAGATTCAAGACAAGGATATTCCTACTATCGTTTCCCGTGCTATGAAAGAAGCACATCCGCTTTATCCCGTTCCTGTAATTTGGGATGAAAACAAACTCACTTCTGTTGTAAAAAGACTTCAGATTGCTGAATAATTTATAGTACATACAAAAACGGTATGCATTACGCATACCGTTTTTTTGCACATATTCCGGCTTAGTACTCTACGCTTCTGCTGAATTTAGTTTTTACTGTAATTCAAAATTACCTCGGTGAGTACTTACTCCTGCCGTGATAACCATATAAATATTTTATCTTGTCACAAAAAAAGCTATCAAACCAAATATAAAAAAGGATGAGCAACGCTCATCCCCGCTAATAATCAAATTACAATTTATATTTCAATCTTTCCGTTCTTTTCTTCATATTTTTCAATAGCATCACGAATGAGAATTAGAATTTCACTATTCGCAGAACGACCTTCATAATCTGCAACAACATGTAATTTATTGAGCATTTCTTCATCAATTCTAATCGATAAGCTTTTTATCTTGCCAGCCATATAAACACCTCATTTTATATTTATTTTAGCTTTATTGTATGTCTATTTTGTGATATAATGTTATAAATGAGCTTGTATTATATTCAAAATATGTTCGAGGTGCGGTCACATGGCAAAAATTTGCAGTGGTTTTGGTAATAGAGAAGTTTTTCAAAATATTGATAATGAATTAAAGGAATGTATTGAAATAGCAATAAATATGGGATGTACTACTTGCTACACCGGAGGAATGGGCGATTTTGATTTGCAATTCGCATCAGCTGTAAAAAGAGCAAAACAAACATTCAACGATATTAAACTTATATGCGTTAAACCATATTTAACAAAAGAGCTGAACGATAATAAAGACTATTATTATTCATTATATGATGATATATTTATTCCTACTGAATTAGCTGATATTTATTATAAGGCGATAATTACTCGGCGCAATAAATGGATTGTTGATAACAGTGATATTATCATCGCGTACACTATTCGTGATTATGGCGGAGCATATAATGCAATAAAATATGCTGAACGGCAAAATAAACTTATTATCAAAATATCACAAAAACTTCCGCCGATTTAACGGGAGTTTAAATCTATCAAGATCTTTCGTTTTTCAGGAAGGCTTTTTAAAGCTATTGGTTCATCTTGTAAATAAAATTATTGAAATCAATTCAAAAAAAGTATATACTGAAATTGGTCGTTCATACAAATTTTACATATTATCGAAAGGGAGGAAAAGCAACTGAATAAGAATATTTATAATAAATCCACCGATAACCTTCCCACAGGGAATGACGGCATTGAAGTCAAAGCCGTTAATATTTCCCGCTCTGTCCCCTGCGACAAAGGATTTACCCGCAAGAAGAAGAAAATACTCGACAACATATCATTAACAATCAACAGCGGTGATTTTGTTGCTGTACTCGGCGGATCCGGCGCAGGAAAAACCACTTTCATGAATTGTATTAACGGATTCAAGAAACCTACAGAAGGTCATGTTTTATTTAACGGGGTAGATTTATACAAAAACTATAAAAATCTGAGACTGCTCATCGGATATATACCGCAGGAATCAATTGTGCACGACTATTTGAATTTAAAGGAAATGCTGACCTACACAGGTAAGCTGAGACTTCCCAGAAAAGAAGCTAAGCAAATTCTCGATAAGCGTGTAGAAGAGATAATCGCAAAGTTGGATCTCACCGAACAAACCTACACCCTCATTAAAAATCTTTCGGGAGGTCAGAAAAAGCGTGCATCTATTGCCGTTGAGCTTCTGTCCAATCCGCAGATCATCTTTCTCGATGAACCCACATCGGGTTTGGACCCCGAAGCAGAGAGTATCGTTTTAAAACATCTGCATATGCTTTCTCATAAAGACAAAAAAACTGTTATTGTCGTTACCCATACACTGCAAAATATAAATCTGTTTGACAAAGTAATCTTTTTTGCTCAGGGGGGCAGACTCTGCTTCTACGGTACACCTGAGGAGGCTTGCAGATTCTTTCAAGTTGACAATCTTATAGAAGCATACAGTAAAATTTCGGATGATGCCGATAAATATGTAGAGAATTTCTCTAAAATATACAGCGGAGGTTGATAATATGGAAAAAATAAAATCATACTTTTACCAATCTCTTGTTTTGATTGAGCGTTCATTGAAAATAATGCTTAACAATAAAAAACAGTTGATTTTGTATCTCATCATTCCCTTATTAACGATTTTAATAGTCTGTGTTGTGGCAACAGACAACATGTTTGCAGTAAAGCCTGAAACCGATCACAGTATAAACAACGGTTACCCCGTTCTCAACTGGGAAAAGGTTGTTTTGGAAACGGCGGGAGATAAAGGCGAACCGAATGAACTGATAATGCCCACCGAATCCGTTGTATCCGATTGGGACGGACATAGTATAGATATGCCCACCACACCAATGAAAATCGACGATGAATACTACTTCATAGTCACGAACGCAAATCAGTTGGCATTTTTATCAAAAGCCGTGGAAAACGGATTTAAGGATTATCTTACATATAACTATATTTTACAGTGTGATATAGACCTGCAGTCCCATGAATTCACGCCCATAGGTACTAAGGATTGTCCTTTCACGGGAACATTTGACGGCAACGGCCACACAGTTTTCAACCTTTCCATTGATTCCGAGAAAGATAATGTAGGTCTTTTTGGTTATGTAGCAAGCGATGCTTCCGCAGATTCTACCGTTACAATAAAAAATCCGTCATCGCAAACAGAGTTAGAGACAATTTTCCATCATAACGGTATCATTAAAAATTTGGAACTGAAAAATGCTTCCGTTAAATCCACGGGAAAAAACGTTGGAATTGCGGCAGGTACCATAGAAAACAGAGCCATAATTACAAATGTAAGCATCAAAAACGGCAGTGTGTATTCACAAAGCGGAAATGTTGGAGGATTAGTCGGTACAGTAAACTCCGACAGAGCCGAAATATACATATGCTATTCAACAGCCGAAGTCACAACAAAAGGTGAAAACGCCGGCGGCTTGGTCGGAGACCTCGGTTCATCCAGAATCTCCGCTTGCTATTCTGTATGTCAGATAAAAGACATCAGCGGCGGTTCACTGAAGAATATCGGCACTATCGCCGGTAATTTTAAAGAAAGAGAAAACCAATTCAAAGGCATTTTCTATGACAACGAGGTCAATACGACATACAAGGCGATATGCAACACCGACTTTGACGGAGTCGCATACGGCATCGGCACAGTAAAATTAAAAAGATACTCCTCCGAATTGCGACCGTTCAAAGGCATTTTGAACGATTACGAGAATCTTCACATGTCGGAAAAGAATAAAACACGGTACGCACAGGAAGGCTACAATCCCGAAACAGATGATGACATCGATACGACATATGCTTTCAAAAAAGACGGCCAAATCATGACCGCTGATTCGCTCCAGACCGGTTTGCTTATGCTGGTATGCGTCGCTTTGTTCGTGGGCACCTGCAATTCCATTCAGGAAATATGCAAAGAAAAATCAATCTTAAAAAGAGAGTATATGACAAACCTGAATTTAGGCTCGTACATTACATCTAAATTGATTGTCCAAGCCATTTTGTGTGCGGCACAGATGGCCATTGTAACGGTCGTATTTATGCTGTATATTCAGAATAAGAAAGAGTTGCCGACAAGCGGTGCCCTTTTCAGCAGTATCTGGCCGGAATATTTCATTACTCTTTTCCTGCTTGCCTTAGCAGCAGATACAACAGCACTGATTATTTCAGCCTCCGCAAAATCAGTTGAAATTTCAAGCGCTTTCATTGCGATTATTTTAATCATATACATTGTTTTTTCAGATGTTCTTATCGGATTATACGGTATTCTCGAAACAATATCCTATTTTCTTCCGAGCAAATGGGGATACACCGGCTTGGCAATTACATCTGTATTTAACGATTCAAAGCAACCGTTCTTTATTGACCACCCCGATCTTCAACTTCAATTCGGTGCTTATCTGGAAGCAGTATATTCGGAATACATAAACTCCGGAGAACGCTTATTGATAACATGGGGTGTTTTACTTCTATACAGCGTTGTTGCAACTGTTATATGCAGACTTCTGCTTAAAAGAATCAAACACACTAATTAACTATAAAGCAGTGGCGGAAACGCAAACATCAAATTATTAACCGACTCTGTAATTTTAACAGGTCAGTTAAAGTGTTGTTTATTTTGCCGAATACAACAACAGCGAAAAAGGTTATGTCAAATGAACAGAAAACGATGTAACAATAAACGGAATTAAAATTCTGTCAGTTGATTGCGTTAAGCTATAAAATACTTGATTGATTAAAATTTTATTTTATGTATTGACAACCGAAAAACACGATAGTATAATATCGGCATAGTTGAGCAAAGGCGTTCCACTGTTGGTGGAGCGCCCTTACTTTTTATTATGAAAATAAAATATATTTTTGTCATGCAACGGAGTATGTGGTTTAAAGTGCCCTTTACTCCGTTTTTCATTTGATTCTGCGTAAAAAAAGAGCAAGGAGGAGTAATTATGACAGATTCAATTTTTTTCAGCCGTAAGCGAAAGTGTTTTCGGCGTGTGTTTCCTTATCGGTGCCGCTTTGGTATTCTTTATGCAATGCGGTTTTGCAATGGTTGAAACCGGCTTTACAAGAGCTAAGAATGCCGGCAATATTATTATGAAAAACCTGATGGACTTTTGTATCGGTGCAGTAGTTTTTATTGTTTTGGGTTATGGACTTATGTTTGGAAAAAACTATGTAGCCGGTCTTTTCGGAATACCCGATTTCAATCTTTTAGGTAATTATTTCGGTTCAAGCGGAGACTGGTCAAATTTCGTATTTAACCTTGTGTTCTGTGCAACTGCTGCAACTATCGTTTCAGGTGCCATGGCAGAAAGAACAAAATTTTCATCATATTGTATTTATTCGGCAGTAATTTCTGCTTTTGTATATCCTATTGAAGCAGGTTGGATTTGGAACAGCAACGGATGGCTTGCAAAAATAGGGTTTCACGACTACGCAGGTTCAACTGCCATTCACATGGTCGGCGGTATTGCCGCACTTATCGGTGCGTGGATGTTAGGTCCGCGTATCGGGAAATATGTTGAGGATAAAAAAACAGGAAAATTAAAAGTAAAAGCAATCCCCGGTCATTCACTTACACTCGGTGCGCTCGGTGTATTTATTCTTTGGTTTGGTTGGTACGGATTTAACGGTGCCGCCGCAAAAGATATTGACACTCTGGCTTCAATTTTCTTAACTACTACAATGGCTCCTGCCGTTGCAACCTGCACAACAATGATTTTCACATGGATTAAAGACGGTAAGCCCGATGTTTCAATGTCACTTAACGCGTCACTTGCGGGACTTGTTGCAATAACGGCGCCCTGCGATTGCGTTGACGCAGTAGGTGCAATTATAATCGGTCTTGTTTCGGGCTTTCTTGTTGTATTTGTTGTTGAATTTCTTGATAAAAAATTGCACATTGACGACCCTGTCGGCGCTGTCGGCGTACATATGGCAAACGGCATTTGGGGAACATTGGCGGTCGGTCTTTTCTCAACAGGTTACGACGGAGTAGGAAAAGGTCTTTTCTACGGCGGCGGATTCAAACAGTTAGGAATTCAGTTTGCAGGTTTTCTCTCTGTTGCTGCATGGACGGCTGTTCTTATGTTTATCACATTCACAATAATCAAAAAGTCTAACGGGCTTCGTGTTTCTCAAGAAGAAGAAATTAAAGGTCTTGATGCAACAGAACATAATCTTCCCTCAGCTTATGCAGATTTTGTTCCTTCAAATATTCTTATTTCTTCCGGTAATGCGAAGAATGCGGTCTCAGTTGAAAAAGCCGTTCCCGTTGAAACATTCACAACAAAAACCGATGCCGTAATGTCAAATGTTGTAATGATATTCAACCCTGCAAAATTTGAAGAACTCAAAGAAGCGATGAATTCAATCGGCGTTACGGGTATGACAGCTACAAATGTAATGGGTTGCGGTGTTCAAAAAGGTCATGTAAGAAAATATCGCGGTGTTGAAGTTGAAGAAATGAGTCTTCATGCAAAAGTAAAACTTGAAATGGTTGTTTCGGAAATACCTGTTAAAACAGTAATTGAAACTGCCCGTAAAGTGCTTTATACCGGTAATATCGGAGACGGTAAAATATTCGTTTATGATGTTGAAGATGTAGTCAAAGTCCGTACGGGTGAGCACGGTTACGACGCACTTCAAGGCGACGAAGAATAAATTATAAATTTTTTACACAACTGCACGAGGGCTGCGGTCCCCGTGCAGTTGTGCTATACGGAGAGATGATAATGTTAAAAGAAGGCAAAGTAAGAATTCCGTCAGGTTGTGCTATTGCCGCAATAATTGACCGTAAAGGCAATATGATTAACGGCTCGGAAATAATTAAATCCATATCACTTATGCATGACCGTTCAAACGGATTGGGAGGTGGATTCGCGGCTTACGGAATTTACCCCGAACATAAAGACGAATATGCAATTCATGTGTTTTACGATTCCGCCGACGCACGAAAGAAATGCGAGGAATTTTTGTTTAAACATTTCAATATTGATGTTGCCGAAAGAATACCCACAAAGCAAGTGGCAAATATTGAAAAAGGTCCTGATATATGGAGATATTTCGGCAAGGCTAACAGAGTCCGAATGAAAAATGCCCGACTTGACGAAGAAGAGTATGTTGCAAAATGCGTAACAAATGTAAACAACGGTATTGACGGCGCTTATATTTTTTCAAGCGGTAAGAATATGGGATGTTTTAAAGCGGTAGGTTATCCCGAAGATGTAGGCGAATTCTATATGCTTGATAATTATAATGCATACATTTGGACGGCTCACGGAAGATTTCCCACAAATACTCCCGGTTGGTGGGGCGGTTCGCATCCTTTCAACATTCTTGACTGGTCAATTGTGCATAATGGAGAAATTTCGTCTTATGATGCTAACAGAAGATATATTGAACAATTCGGTTACAAGTGCACGATGCAGACCGATACAGAAGTAATCACATATCTGTTTGACCACCTTTTAAGGCATCACCGATTGCCCATTGATGTTGCCGCTGATGTTTTAACTGCTCCTGAATGGGAAGAAATTGACCGAATGGAAAAAGACAAAAAAGAGTATTATACAACTCTGCGTTCAATTTACAGCGGTGCACTCGTAAACGGACCGTTTTCTGTAATTCTCGGTTCAAATAAAGGATTGCTTGCAATAAACGACCGATTAAAACTTCGTTCATTAACTGCCGCAACAAAGGGCGATAAAGCATATTTTGCATCTGAAGAATCAGCAATCAGAATAATATGTCCCGACCCTGAAAAAGTTTGGTCTGTAAGCGGTGCAGAACCTGTCTTTATTCCGCTTGAAATTGAAACTTCGGAGGTTGAAGATTTATGATTGGATACATTCCAAGAAAATTTACTGTAATTCGTGATAATGACTTATGCACAAACTGTGGCGGTTGTGTTTCTCAATGTGCAAACGAGTGTCATAGCATAAATGCCGAAAAAAACAGAGTTTTAACAAATTCAAACAACTGTGTTGCTTGTCACAGATGCGTTGATATGTGCCCTGTAAGTGCTTTAAGAATTGAAAAATACATTTGTGATTACCGTAATAATGCAAACTGGACTCCGGAGTATCAACAGGAAATTGTCCGTCAGGCAAATACAGGCTCAACCTTGCTTTCTGCTATGGGTAATCCAAAGCCATATCCGATTTATTGGGACAAAATTCTTCTCAATGCTTCTCAGGTTACAAATCCGTCCATCGACCCACTTCGCGAGCCAATGGAAATTCGCACGATTTTAGGAAGAAAACCCGATAAAATTGAAATTGAAAAGAAAGGAAAATCATTAACCAAAATGCCACCGCAGATAATTTTGGAAACACCTATTATGTTTTCCGCTATGAGTTTTGGTTCCATTTCGCTTAACGCCCAAAAAGCTCTTGCGATGGCGGCAAAAGAACTTGGCACAATATTCAACACGGGTGAGGGAGGATTACACCCCGATTTAGAGAGTTTCGGAAAATACGCCGCCGTGCAGGTTGCATCGGGCAGATTCGGTGTGCACAAAGGGTACCTTAATAATTGCAGATTTATTGAAATAAAAATCGGTCAGGGTGCAAAACCCGGAATAGGCGGACACTTACCCGGCGAAAAAGTCAATGTTGAAGTATCAAATGCCCGTATGATTCCGGAAGGCAGTGACGCTATTTCCCCTGCTCCGCACCATGATATTTATTCTATTGAAGACTTGCGTCAGTTAATCTGGAGTCTTAAACAAGCTACTGATGCAACGAAACCGGTGGCAGTCAAAATAGCAGCAGTACATAATATTGCCGCCATTGCGTCGGGTTGTGCAAGAGCCGGTGCGGATATTGTTGTTATCGACGGTTTCAGAGGGGGCACAGGTGCTGCACCAACCCGAATCCGTGACAATGTGGGTATTCCCATTGAACTTGCACTTGCAGCGGCAGACCAAAGGCTTCGTGACGAGGGAATCCGTTCAACAATATCTCTTGTTGCTAGTGGGTCTTTTCGTTGTTCAAGTGATATTGTCAAAGCAATTGCCCTCGGTGCTGACGCTTGCTATGTTGCATCTGCTCCTCTTATCGCTATGGGTTGTCATATGTGCCATACCTGTAACACAGGCAAATGCAACTGGGGGATTGCAACTCAAAAACCTGAACTTACAAAACGGCTTAATCCAAATATGGCTCAAAAAAGAATTGAAAACCTTGTAAATGCATGGAATCACGAAATCAAAGAGATAATGGGCGGAATGGGAATTAACGCCATTGACTCACTAAGAGGAAACAGACTTATGCTTCGTGGAATTGGCCTCACAAATAAAGAGCTTGAAATTCTTGGAATAATACATGCCGGAGAATAGGAGATAAATTATGATTGAAGCTGGACTCAGACGATATGAAAAAATAAATGACGAAATCAAGTCTTTTCTTACAAAAAACAACAAATGCACCGTTAAAGATGTTAACGGTCAAAGATATATAGGTTGTGCACTTGACGAAGGTAAAACAATTGAAATATACGGCACACCGGGCAACGATATGGCCTGTTATTTGAACGGCGGCAAAATTATAGTTTACGGCAACTGTCAGGATGCCGTCGGAAACACTATGAACGGCGGCGAAATCATTGTGCACGGTCATAGCGGTGATGCCATGGGGTACGGTATGCGGGACGGTCAGATTTACATTAAAGACAAGGTTGCCTGCCGCGGTGGTATTCACATGAAAGAATTCAGAGATATGCGGCCTGTTTTGGTTATAGGACAGAATGCAGGGTCATTTCTCGGCGAATATATGGCAGGCGGAACAATTGTTATTCTCGGGCTTAATTTGAAACGGGGCGAAAAATTATTCGGCACACACTGTGCAAGCGGTATGCACGGAGGAAGAATTTTTGTGCGCGGGTCATTTCCGAAAGAAAATTTAAGTGACAATATTAAAATTGAGAAATTGAATAAAGATGATGAAAAGGAACTTAAAGCTTATGTAAAAAAATATTGCAAATATTTCGGTGCAGACTTTGAAACGGTTATGTCAAAGCCATTCAGAAAACTTGTTCCGGCAACATCCCGCCCGTATGCCAATCTTTATACGCCCAACTGACATGCAAAAAAATAAAGGCTACCGGTTGTGAAGCGGAAAAATAATATCACTTCATCGATAGCCTTTTATTTATACAAATCTTTAATTGAAAACATCAAAACCGAATAATCCGCCTTGAGTTGTTGATTCTTCTGTTTCGGGTTCAGAGCTTGGTGTCGCATCCCATACACAGCACGAATGACACGGAGTTGAACACAAAGTGATTGTGCAGATGAGATTCGGTGTTGAGATGTGTCGTAACAAGAACTTCATATCGGTCGCCCCACAAACGCCTTGCCGTTTCAACGCCAATCTCGTGAGCCTCTGCAGGAGTGATTTCGCCTTCTGCAAAACTTTGATATCCGTGGTATGCGACCACCTTACCGCTTTTGCCGAACTGTCGTTTGCTTTCGCTCATCATTTCGTAAGTGTTTTCCGCCTCACAGTTGATGCCGGTGACAAACAGCTCTTGATCGGTTTTTGCTTTGTCACTTGCGTAATCGAGAACATCCTTGAGTGATGTCTTTTCCGGGTTTTCAGCGTAGTCGAGAACCTTTTTCAGTGAGCCGCTGCCTGCCCACAATTTTGTTGTAGCGATTATTGATACCTCCTGAAAATTTCTTTCGGCTCATAGCCTAAGCAGACCTGACGGATATACTCGGAAAGAGTCAGTCCGCATTTATTTGCCTTGGCGTTAATCTTGATTTTTTCTTTTTGAGTAACTCTTACATAGATACTCTTGTTACGTGTCTGTTCCATTTGAAAATCTCCTTTCATTTTTATTAGGGGTTCAAGGGGTGCGGGTCTCCGGTGGAGACCTCTGAACTGAAAGTTCAGAAGCACCGACCGAGCCGGCATGCGAGACCTCCCTTTCGGAATTTGCCATACAAATTCCCTGCTTGTTACACCATATTAGGGAACAAATTGCATTTGTTTGCAGTCAATTTGTTCCCTAAATTTTTATTACTAGCCGAAAGAAGAAAAATCTGACCGATTGCAAAACCGAAATCAGACCGATTGAACTTCATTTCAGGATGAATTAAACTTTTTATACGCGCCGAAGAAGGAATCGGTTGTTTATCCGCATTCATATCAAAAGCGCATCGCCTTATATACTTATAGTCATTACTTATTTCAACAAAAGATATATATTCTTCTTCTCGGTCAGTATATAAGTCTAATTTAACTCTCAGTCTTATTTCTTTCCTGAAAGCGGAACACGGAAAGTTTATTTTTCGGTCGGTTGAGGCAATTTCGGATAAATGATGTTTGCCCTTGCGAAACCTTGCTTTTTTCGTTCAATCAAGCCGTAATCGTCAAGTTCCTTAAAGATTTTAGTTGCAGTGTTGTGTCCGATGTTAATCAGCTTGCAGGCCTCACCAATGGTAAGAAAAACAACCACCTTGTTCTGCTCATCAATCCATGCGTTGCTTTCAGATAAGCTCGCCCGGTCAAGAATAATCGCATAAAGGAGCTTTGCATTATTTGAAAGCTTTTTGTATTTTTCATCGCATATCAGGAATTTTGGCATACGGTAAAAGTTGTGCTTCTGCATTTCTGTGTTTGAGTAATATTTCATTTTTCTTTGCTCCTTTTTGAGTAATAATTCGGGCAAACTAAAAGTTCTGCCCTGAAACTTTGCTTGCAGAGAAGCCTGCATTTTCTACAAAGCAGGTTGTGAGTGATTCTGTTCCTTTTGTTCAGGAAAAATGACCACTCTTCTTTTCGCTTTTTGGTCATTGGCGGCATACGCTCATTCCTTTCTTTTAGTGTTGTGTTTCGGGTTGATTTTTGAGAGAAAAATCCTCTGTAAGACTTTAAATTTTGAGAATAATATAACTTCATGCCTAAGGCGTAAAAAGCCTCATTTTCTGTTTTTTTAACCTGAGTTTTGTTTTCAGGGCATAAAAAAATCACCCGATACCGAAGTACGAGTGCAATACATTTTCTCCCTCATATAGTAATGGGAATAAAGACACCTAAAATGTTCCTGACTTTTAAATTTTTTCAAAAAAATCTAACGCAGTATTCATATATCAAAATAACAAGTATGCTTATGAATATGTTGAGATTAGTGTAAATATATGTTATACTGATTAAAGACTTTTGGTTTACGGAGGTAAAGCAATGGAACTGGGTAAGTTAAAAGAGATAAAAGATCTAAGAAAAGTATGGGCTCATGAAGCTTTAGATTTTACACCTTGGCTGGCAGAAGAAGAAAATCTTTCTGAATTAGCTGATGCTGTTGGATTGGAAATAACATTAGATGAAACTGAATCAAGTGTCGGTGATTTCAGTGTTGATATTTTTGCAAAAGAGACAGGAACTGATAGAAAAATCATCATTGAAAATCAGCTTGAAGATACCAACCACGACCATTTAGGTAAACTAATTACATATGCTTCGGGAAAAGATGCAGAGATAATTATTTGGGTTGTAAAAAGAGCTCGTGAAGAACATCGTTCTGCTGTGGAATGGCTCAACAACCATACAGATGAAAACATTGGCTTTTTCCTTGTAGAAATCAAACTGTACCAAATAGGCGAATCAAAGATAGCTCCAAAATTTAAT
>CAMFTS010000025.1 GCA_945988915.1 uncultured Clostridia bacterium | reverse complement strand
CACAAGGAGTATCGTCGGCAGCGTCAGATGTGTATAAGAGACAGTAAGAACACAACTTACGGTGTTGTTTTTCAAATCTTTTTATTGGTGGACGTTAACGGACTCGAACCGCTGACCCTTCGCACGTCAAGCGAATGCTCTACCAACTGAGCTAAACGTCCAAAGACTTTATTATTATAACTTATGATATTTATAATTGTCAACTGTATTATCTGAAAAGAGCTCCGCAAATCAGCAGAAAAATCACTCCCGGAATACCGCCTACGGCAGAAAGAATAAGAGTGTGCATATTTACACTGATATTCATATTAGCAAAATCGCCGATAAAATTTGCCGCAAATAAAGCTATAATTCCCTGCAAAGCCGAAAAAATCAGCGCAGAAACAAATCTTTTTGTTTTTAGCATAGAAATAAAAATTGCAAATCCCGCAACAAAAAATAAACAGTAAACAGCCGTTGTCATAGAATTCCTCCCTTAAAAAAATACTATGATAATCAAGCGTGAATTTATTACTGTAATTTTTATTTAGTTATAATCATATTCTTAATCGGGTGATTTTATGGAATATGAAGCAAGAGAATATGAAAGAAATTACAGACGAAGCAGAAGTACAAAGGATGATATCACACAGCAAACCGATTTTATTACACCTGTAATAATTGTTCAGTTAGCAGTATTTATGCTGATTTTTATTGTTTTCTTTTGTTTTTATAAAAAGCAGAACGAAACTTTTAAACAAATCAGATCATTTTATGTCAATATAATGCAGCAGGACTTGGCGGCAAAAGAATTTGTTGACGGAGCAAAGTCTGTGCTCAATTTCCTCTCTGAGCCGAGAATGTTGAAGCAAAACGATTCAACTGTTACCGACTCAAATGAAGTGCTGAACGGTGCAGGCGGGGAAGATTTGCTGCATCCCGACGGCAACGCGTCGTTTTCACCGATATTTTTAAGTGCCGAAATAGTAAAACCCGTTGAATCAAAACGAATTACCTCAAAATTTGGATTCAGAATGAATCCGGTAACAAAAAAATACGGATTTCACTCAGGACTTGATTTAGCAGCGCCTGAAGGCACGGATATTAAAGCCGCATTTGACGGAGTTGTAAAAACTGCAAGTAATTCATCTGTAAGAGGTAATTATATATTTTTACAGTCGGGAAATATAAGAACTGTTTATTGTCATTGCTCAAAGCTTTTGGTGAAAGAGGGCGATACAGTTAAAGCGGGAGAAACAATTGCAAAGGTTGGCTCAACAGGTCAGGCTACCGGACCTCACCTGCATTTTGAATTGATAATAAACGGAATTCACTATAATCCTGAATGGGCGCTTGAATACTCATGAATTTTAAGCTGTTCGGCGTCAAAATAGAAATCGGATTTCTGTTTACTGCGAGCATAGCATTTTTACTTGTATTCAATGTGAACGAAGTAATTCGGCTATCCATTCTGTTTTCGTTAATTCACGAGCTCGGACACCTTATTGCTATTATGCTTTGTAAAGAAAAGCCTGAACGAATTTCGTTCGGGCCTTTCGGTATGACAATAGTCAGAGAGAATGACATTACTCAAGATTATCAAAAAGAATTTATAACTGCCGTAGCGGGTCCTTTGACAAACTTTTTTGCAGCTTTAATTTTTCACTTAATAAATATAAAACTTCAAAATGAATTGATACTTAAAATAATAATTGTAAATCTGATTATAGGCTCTTTCAACATTATGCCCGTCTTTGCGCTCGATGGAGGCAGAGCATTGGAGAGCATATTGAAATATAACTTTGAAGAAGAAACAAGCGAAAGAATATTAAAAACCGTTTCATTCGTAACGCTTGTAATAATGATGGGCTTTGGGTTTTACATACTTCTGTCAACACACTATAATTTTACCTTCCTTGCAATAAGTATTTATTTAACGGTAATGCTTTTTGTAAAATGCTGAAGATAACACAGCCAATCTTTGTCAAAACAGCATTTTTCATTGAATATGAGCTTAATTGATTGCATTTAGTCGGAATATGTTGTATTATAAAATTAACTATAAATGCAGAGGTATGTTATGTTATCAAAACAACAGGAAAAGCTTTTAAAATCCGTTCAGAAACCTGCCCGTTATACAGGCGGAGAGGTTAACAGCGTAGTAAAAGATAAATCAAAAATAAAATTCAGATATGCATTCTGTTTCCCTGACGACTACGAAATAGGTATGTCGCATTTGGGAATGAAAATTCTCTATTCGCTTGTAAATGCAAGAGAAGATTCTTGGTGCGAACGCGTATTTGCACCGTGGGACGATATGGAACAGCTGATGCGTGAGAATAATGTATTGCTTTACGGCCTTGAAAGCGGGGACAATATCAAGGACTTTGATATGATAGGCTTTACACTTCAATATGAAATGAGCTATACAAATATTCTTAATATGCTTGACCTTGCCGGTTTGCCTGTAAGAAGCGTTGACAGAAAAGATTTAACACCTTTAGTCGTTGCAGGAGGTCCGTGCGCGTGTAATCCCGAGCCGATTTCTGCATTTGTCGATCTCTTTATGCTCGGAGAGGGTGAAGAGGTTACGAATGAACTCATTGACCTTTTAATAAAGCATAAGGAAATGGGTTCATCGAAAGAGCAATTCCTTGAAGAAGCGGCACAAATTCAAGGTGTTTATGTACCTGCATTTTATAATGTCAATTATAATGAAGACGGCACAATCAAAGAGGTTATCAACACGCATAACGCTCCGAAAACCGTTAAGAAAAGAGTTATATCCGACTTGAACAATGTGTTCTATCCCGACAAATTTGTCGTTCCGTTTATTGATATTGTTCATGACAGGGCAGTTTCCGAAATCTTCAGAGGCTGTATTCGAGGCTGCCGTTTTTGTCAGGCAGGTTTTATTTACAGACCGATAAGAGAAAAATCGAGTGATGTTGCAAATAAACAGTCAAAAGCACTTTGCGAATCCACGGGATACGATGAGATTTCTCTTTGCTCTTTGAGTACAAGCGATTATTCCGAAATAGACAAGCTGATACCAAAGATGTTCGACTGGGCATTAAAAAAGAGTATCAATGTTTCGTTGCCGTCGCTTAGGGTAGATAACTTCTCCGACGAATTGATGGAAGAATTGCAAAAAGTCCGCCGAAGCGGTTTGACTTTCGCTCCCGAAGCAGGTACGCAAAGACTTCGCGATGCCATAAATAAAAATGTTACCGAAGGTGAGGTAATAAGAACCGCTGAAAAAGCGTTTAAAGGCGGTTGGACTGCGGTCAAGCTTTATTTTATGATGGGCTTGCCGACGGAAACTCTCGAAGACCTCAAAGGTATTGCTGAACTTGCACAGACGGTAGTAAATACATATTATCAGAATCCTGACAGAATAAAAGGCAAAAGCGTAGCAGTAAGTATTAGTGTTGCATCATTTGTACCTAAGCCTTTTACTCCGTTCCAATGGGAACCGCAGGATACAAAGGAAATGCTTGAAGAAAAGCAAAAGTATTTGCTTGAATGTGTAAAACCGTACAAAAAGATACAGTATTCATATCACGAATCACAGACAAGTTTTCTTGAGGGCGTATTTGCGCGCGGCGACAGAAAGCTTTGTGATGTTATCGAAAGCGCGTGGAGAAAGGGTTGTAAATTTGACAGCTGGGATGAATTCTTTGATTTTTCAAAGTGGCAGGAAGCCTTTTCGGAGTGCGGTGTTCAGCCTGAATTCTATGCTAACCGCAAACGCGAATTCAATGAAATCCTGCCTTGGGATATGTTCGATTACGGAATAAGACGCAAATTCCTTGAAGAAGAAAATATAAAGGCGCATAAAAGCGAAACAACACCAAACTGCAGAGAAAAATGTTCAGCTTGCGGCGCCAATATGCTGAATGGAGGAAAATGCGATGCAAAGCGTTAGAATTTTCTTTGAAAAAGTAGGTTTGGCAAAATACATTTCCCATCTGGATTTAATGCGTTGCTTTTCCCGTGCAATAAAAAGAGCGGATATTGATATTTGGTACACGGAAGGATATAATCCGCATCCGTTTATGACATTTTCACTGCCGCTTTCGCTCGGAACAGAGAGCTTTTGCGAATCTGTGGATATGCGCATAAACGGCGAAATGCCGTTTGAAGAACTTAAAGAAAGACTGAACGCAACTTTGCCGACGGGAATTAAAATCACTTCGGTTTCGGCACCTTTACATAAAGCAGATGAAATATGCTTTGCAGAGTTTGAAATCACTATTAACACGGCAAACACCGAAGCGGTAAGTTCAGCCGTTCAGAGCAGAATAAATGCTGACGAGATTTTAGTTGAAAAAAAGGCTAAGCAGGGTAAGAAAAAGGTTCTTAAAGAGGTCAATATCAAAGACAGTATAAAATCTTTTAATACTGTTGTTTTAAAAGACAGAGTATTGCTCAAAACTGTACTTGCGGCAGGAATTAACGGCAATATAAATCCGTCTTTGCTAATTGACGCAGTTACAAAAGATGTTAGGGATGATATTGAAAGCATAGATATTATTAAGAAAAAAATGTTACTTTCCGATATGACGGAATTTATCTGAATTTAGGGTTTTAAGGAGGGTTATATATGAAAAAATACACTAAGCTTATTTCTTATTTGTTAGCAGCAGTGTTCATTGTTTCAAGCTGTACGGTATTTTCATTTGCCGAATCTTTGACATATGAGAATTTCACTTATGAAACAAACAACGGCAAGGTTACAATTACAGGCTATACAGGAACTGCCGAGAAGATAGTCGTACCCGGCGTAATAGACTCAAATCCTGTTACAGCTATAAAAAAGGAAGCCTTTAAAGAAAACAAAACCGTAAAAAGCATTGAACTGCCAAACACTGTGACATCTATCGGAAGTAAAGCTTTTGCTCTCTGCGATAAGCTTAGCTCGGTCATCTTTAGCGAAAATGTTAATTCAATAGGTATTTCTGCGTTTTACGGAACAGCTTTGTATGAAGCCTCAACAGGAAAAGACGGAGCAACTTATATAAATAACTGTTTGATTCATGTGAAAAAAACAGTTGACGGTAAAGAAATTACGAGCTATGAGATTAAGGATGGTACAAGACTTATTGCCCAGGGAGCTTTTTATCTTGACAGCTTAACTTACACAAGCGAAGAAGAACTTGTGTATCCCGCTCTTAAATCAATAAGTATTCCGCCAAGCGTAAAAAGAATCAATTCATTTTCGTTTTACGGATGCAATATGCTGACACAGCTTATTATTAATGACGGTGTTGAATATATTGATAAGAACGCATTTGAAAAATGCTCATCGCTTACAAATGTAATTCTTCCGCCAACACTTGTAAAGCTTAATTCCAATGTATTTAACAGTTGTGATTCTTTGACCGAAGTTACGGTTACGGGTAATCCGCAGTTGTCAGAGGGTGCGTTAAATGAATGTCCTTCTTTAAAAAGCGTAACTTTTTCGGAAAATCTTAAAAGCTTTAACTTTAATGTGTTTAAGAATTGTAAAGCACTTGTAAGCGTTACCCTACCTGCATCCGTAACCAAATTTGAAGAGGGTACGGCAGTCGGTTGTGACAGCTTAAAAACAATTAAAGGATATACAGGCTCTGCGGCAGAGGCTTATGCTAAAGAAAACGGATTCAGCTTCACTTCGATAGGTGAAAGTCCTCTCGTATTTGATTATGAAATCAATGAAAGTGATGAAATCACAATTACGGCAGCATACGGAGCAAATGACTCCGTGCTTGAAATTCCTGAGGTTTATGATGAATATACGGTAAAATCTGTCGGAAACGGTGCTTTTAAGGATAATTCGGATATTGTTGACCTTTTCTTAGCTGACTCGATTACCGTAAGCGACGGGGCTTTTTCAAATTGTGAAAAGCTCAGAACTGTTGTTCTCGGAAATGAAAATGTAATCGGAAAAAGCTTTACGGGATGTAATAATATTAAGGCGGTAATAATTCCGGAAAGCGTAAATAATATAGCCGTAAACTGTTTTGAGCCTGATGCAGATATTACAATATACGGATATACAGGCTCTTTTGCAGAATTATATGCTAACGAAAATTCTTATAGCTTTGCCGATATAATAGTAGCATCTGCCCCTGAATGTTATTGGGATATGCTGACAGCAGAAACAGAAAAGCTTGAAAGTTTGAAGCTTGAGAATTATACAGAAGAATCCGTTACGGCACTAAAAGCTGAGATAAACAATCTTAAAGCGTTAGAAGATGCCGGCACAGCAACGGTAATTGAAATCGAAAAAGCAATTACTGAAGCAGAAAAAGCGTATAATCAAATGTCCTTTATCATTTTTGCGGGCGATACTAACCGCGACGGAAAGCTTTCAATAGTTGATGCAAAATGGGTTTTGCAATTTATTGCAAATACAAGAACACTTGAAGAAGACGCAAAAACAGCGGCGGATATAAACAAAGACGGTAAAATTTCAGTTGTTGACGCAAAATGGATTTTACAGGTGCTTGCAGGAATTCGCGATACACAGGACATCTGTTGACAAATACAACTGATTCCGAATAATAATATAAAAATCCACTCGTTGATGAGTGGATTTTTGTTTTATAATTTAAGTTTATCATTCCGTATAAATATCTTTTATTTTGTATATTTCTCCGTTTTTTATATATACACGGGGAACTCTTTTGTTTATAAGACAGCAGAATTCATAATTAAATCTGTATGCCGCGTCGGCAACCTCTTCAACGGTAATCGTTTCGTTGCCGTCTGTTCCTATCAAAGTAACTTCGTCACCGATAAGTGCATCCGGTACTTTGGATATATCAACCATAAACTGATCCATACATACTCTGCCGATAATCGGACAGCGGATACCTTTAATTATAACCTGCCCCTTATTTGACAAGTATCTTGGATATCCGTCACCGTATCCAACGGGTACAGTGGCTATTTTCATATCCCTGTCAGCTGTAAATGTTGAGCCGTAGCTGACGGTAAAGCCTTTGCCGACATCTTTAATGAAGGCTATACTGCTTTTAAGTTCTAAGGCAGGGTAGAGAGGATAGTTTTTATCCATTTCCTCAGAGGGATAAAGCCCGTAGGTCATAATTCCGCTGCGTACCATTTCTCCTTTGTACTCGCCGCCGAGTTCCATAATGGAGGCACTGTTATACATATGACGGACAGGCAGAGGACAGCCTGAATCAATAAGCTTTTGCGTGAATTCAAGAAACTTCTTTTTCTGATTTTCAGCAGAGGCTTTGTCTGCACAGTCCGCACAGGCAAAATGAGTAAATGCACCGAGAATGTCAAGTCCTTTGTTTGAGAATACTTGCTTTATACATTCAAAACCGTTTTCATCGGGTTGAAAACCGATTCTTCCCATACCTGTATCTATTTTTATATATGTTTTTGCTTTTTTCCCTGTATTCAATGCTGTTTGAGATAATTCCCGGGCACTTTCAACATCAAATATAGCGCTTATAATATCATATTCAATAGCTGTGTTAAAGTCCTCTTTGAAAATACGACCGAGTATAAGAATAGGAGCGTTAATCCCGTTCTTTCGCAGTTCAACAGCTTCGCCTATGGTGGCAACACCGAATGACTTAACGCCGATTTCCAAAAGTGCCTTTGACACCTCAACTGCACCATGACCGTATGCATCTGCTTTGACAATTCCCATAACGGCAATTCCGTCACCCATTCTGTCAACAATCGGCTTTACATTCTTTTGAATATTATCAAGATTGATTTTTGCATAAACCCGTTTAGGAAGCATAATGCTTATCCCTCCTTAAATGATCTCGCTCAACGGAGCAATTTCAACACCGTTTTCGTTTAATGCTTTGTGTATTTTTTGAACGAACATAAGGGCCTTTTCATTGTCACCGTGTACGCATACGGAATGGGGAGTAATTTCTATTTCTTTACCGTTTATGCTTGTGACTTTATGATGAAGAACCATTTTAATTACTCTTTCAATAGCTTCATCTTCGTTCTTTATTACGGCACCGGGCTTGCTTCTTGCCACAAGTGAGCCATCATCTTCATAGGCACGGTCAGCAAATACTTCACAGGCGAATTTTACCTTGTTATCCTGTGCGGCTTTCATTGTTTGACTGCCTGAAAGTCCCATTAAAATAATATCTTTGCCGATACTCTTTATTCCTTTGCATATAGCGCTTGAAAGCTCGTAGTCCTTACCTGCCATATTGTAAAGCGCACCGTGAGGTTTTATGTGCTGTAACGGCAATCCGTTTGATATACAAAAAGCCAATAGTGCGCCTGCCTGATACTTTACATATGCGCTTGCTTCATCGGGAGTAACCGCCATATTTCGTCTGCCGAAACCTAAAAGGTCGGGAAAGCCCGGATGAGCACCAACGGCGACACCGTTTTCTTTCATTATATTAACTGTTTTTTGCATTGTCACGGGGTCGCCCGCATGATATCCGCAGGCGATATTTGCCGAGGAAATGTATTTTGCAACCTCGCTGTCCAATCCTAAATTATATCTGCCGTAGCTTTCGCCCATATCGCAGTTTAAATCAACCTTAATCATAATTTCACCTTAATCAGAATTTCAAATCAGAATTTTTAACATCTGTTATGAGCATATGCCCCGGTGCATGTGTAATGCAAAAATCAGGCTTTGAGCTCATCATTACCGACTGCGGAGTAACGCCGCAAGCCCAGAATACAGGAGTTTCACCCTCGTTAATTGTAACAGCGTCACCGAAATCAGGCTTGCTAATATCTTTTATGCCGATAAGAGCAGGATTACCGATATGAACGGGTGTTCCGTGAACTCTCGGCATAGATGCTGTAATGTTTACCGACTTAACTATTTGGTCGGGGGGAAGCGGTCGCATACTTACAACCATTTTACCGCTGAACTGTCCTGCAGGCTCACATTCAATATTTGTTAAATACATTGGAACATTTCTGCCTTCTTCAATATGGCGGACAGAAACACCGCAGTCAATAAGCTCCGCCTCAAAAGAAAAAGAACAGCCGATTAAAAATGCAACAAGGTCGTCACGCCATAAGTGCTCAACGCTTGTGTATTCGCCTGTCATTACGCCGTGCTCATAAACACGGTATTTCGGGAAATCGTTGGCAATATCGCAGTCCTTTGCAATTTTCTTCAGAAATCTGCTTCCCTCGTCGCTGACTTCAAGAATAGGGCAGGGCTTTGGATTCCTTTGAGCAAATAGTAGGAAATCGTATGCGTATTTCTTAGGCAGTATCGCTAAATTTGCCTGAGCATATCCACGACACATACCTGAAGTCTGAAAGTCGATTTTGCCTTGTCTTATGAGTTGTCTTACCTCATACGGACTCATATTTTCGTAATTCATTTGTCAATCCTCCAAAAAAAGAGTTCGGTAGTATTTTTCTTTTTTTATATATTCCTTTTGTGCTTCTTTTAAGGACACAGCGGTGAATTTTACCTTTTCACCCGGCTTTTTCTGTGCAAGTTTAGGAATATCAACTGAAATCACGGTAGCAATTTTTGCATATCCACCCGTTGTCTGACGGTCAGCCATCATAATTATAGGCTGTCCGTTTGAAGATACCTGAATACTGCCTTCTGCAATACCGTCCGATATAATGTCGGTGCCGTTGTTTTCAATTTCTGCACCGCTAAAACGGTATCCCATACGGTCGGACTTATCGGATACAGTGTATTCACAGGACAGAAAAGTATCAATGCCTTTTTTTGTGAAATAATTATCCTGCGGCCCTAAAATAACACGGATTTCATTGTTATATTCGGGTTTAGGCAAAGCTCTGTCTTTTATAGAATTGGTAATTCCCTTGCCGATAGGAATAATGTCGCCTGTTCTGAGCTTTCTGCCCTCAAAACCGCCTGTTTTTATTTTCATATTGGTTGAACGGCTTCCCATTACAACAGGAACATCAAAACCGCCTCTTACCGCCATATAGCAGCGCATGGAGTCGTTTGTCATACCCATTTTCAGTATGTCACCACGTTTAACAGCTACACTGTGATAACAGGGAACGCTCAAGCCGTTTATTGTAGGTGCAAAATCGCCGCCCGTAAAGGCAATTACGGTATCGCATAAAAACTCGGCGCATATACCGTTGTATGTCATTTCAATAACAGCTTCACCGTTTATGTTACCTACAAGGTGATTTGCTTCACGGTAAGCGTCGCGATCCATAACTCCCGAAACTGAAAATCCCGTTGACTGCGCACCTGTTCTGCCTGTATCCTGAATTGTGGAGAGCATACCGCCGCTTGTGATTTTAATACTCATCAGCGCTCTCCTTTCACTGTTTTAACTGTGTATGTATTATCTTCAACCTGTTTTTTGATAATTTCAAATTCTTTCTCGGTAACAGATTCAAAACGGATTTTGTCGCCGGCTTTATACAATATCGGCTCAACTCTGTCTGCATCATATATTTTAACGGGAGTTGTGCCGATAAGCCGCCAGCCTCCGGGGGAAGCAAGGGGATAAATTCCTGTTTGTTCACCGCCTATTCCTACGGCTCCTGCATGAATTTTTGTACGGGGCGTGTCAAGACGCGGAGTTACAATTCGTTTGTCAAGTCCGCCGAGATACGCAAAGCCGGGGAGAAAACCAAGCATATATATAAGATAATCCGTTGAAGAATGAATTTTTACTACCTCTTCGGCGGTAAGATTAGCATGGGCGGCAACATCGTTTAAGTCCTCGCCCCATTCTCCGCCATACAAAACGGGGATAATATAGGTCGTTCCGCCTCCTTGTGAATTATTACCGTTTTTTTTCAAGAGTGACGATAGCTTTTTAATAAGCTTTTCGCCCTTGATAACACAAGGGTTGTAATAGACGGAAAGACTGTTAAAGGTGGGGACAACTTCAATAATGCCCTCAATGCGTTTCCTCTCAAGCAAAGAACAAAAAGAGCGTATGCAGTTGTTTGTTTCGCTGTCGATTGTATCGCCGAATTTTATAATTAGCGCACGGTCTCCGGCTATCAGAAATTCAGTTTTTCCGTTCATATTTTACCTTCATAAAATCCCAATTCTATTGTTTTGTCAAACCATGTCTTGCAGGTTGTCTTAAGCTTAAGCGGATAAGAAATACACTCACGCATAAGGTCAACAAGGAGCATATTGAATTTATCCGAAAAACCGTCGATTGCGGGAATATGCCAACCGTACATATCAACCATACCGTTGCGTACAGCAGTGTCAAGAACTTCTTTTTCAAGGGTGGAATCGTGCATAATGTCAAGGTCGCCTTTAAGATATGCCATCATAGCAATCATAGCATAGCAACCCCAATCCGATACGGTGGCAGTAATAATATTGTCTGCCGCATTACGAACTGCAATTCCTCCGCCGCAGCCGCAGTTACAGCGTCCTTTTGCCGCATAGGGTATGTATTCGTCAAGCTGCGGAAGTATCGTTGCCATACCCATTTCATTTCCCAAATCTCCTATTGCAATATTGAGTATGCCCATTTCCTTGATTTTATCAAAGAGTATATCTGCTTTAGCTTCAAGGTGAGTAGTGTTTTTACCAACGGCATTGTGAAATTCGCCCATACGGTTTTCACCGGGAAATTCATTGGCAATAACTGCCGAGGGCTTGCCGTGGGAAAGTATTTCGTCAGCCTGAGCTTCCGCTTTATCCTTGTCCGTTGTGAAGGGAATAACTCCCATTGAAACGGGATGAGACAGCACATCATCAATGTTGTCGTAAATATGAAGTCCGACAACTCTTGCCATTGCTTTAACAGCCTGAACATTGTCCTGCTGGCAGATGATTACGGGCTTTGCATTCATAGCAAGCACAAGAGAACGGCATAAAAGCACACTACTGACAATTCCGTCTGTTTCCGCACTGCCGTGGTCAAGCAGAACAAAGCCTGACAAAATATAAACCAAATCACCGTCTTTAACGGTGTTTAAAAGTTTTTCCGCAGCATTCAGACAAAGGGGTTTGCCCGTGTATTTTCTTGAAGCGTCATAAAGAATTCTGCAAACGCCGTATCCTCTTGGGTCAAGATTCATAAGATTATCGAGATTATCGCCTATATTTAATAAAGTAAGCTCTTCCTGTGTCATATTTTTTCTCCTTTAAAACAGTAAAAGGAACAGCCAAAGTAAAAACTTTGATTGTTCCTCCTTGAACCTGAAAATCTAAATCATTTATATTGCTGTTGCTTTTGCAAGTCTTTCCTGATAGGCATCCTGTATCTTTTTAAGCAATGCCTCATCCTTGCCGCCGACAGGCTTGCCATCCATCTCATATACGCCGATACCCAAAGAGCCGGAGCTGGAAACAATAATTTCATCGGCGTCAAAAAGCTCTTCAAGAGTATATTCTTTTTCCTCAACCGGTATTCCAAGCTCTTTGCAAATCTCAATAAGATGCTTTCTTGTAATGCCGGGAAGAATAAGATTTGAAAGTGGCGCAGTTATGAATTTTCCGTCTTTAAGCATTGAAACATTGCTGTGAGCGCACTCTGTAACGATTTTCTGATCGCCTCTTACACGGTAGAAAACAGATTCGTCACAGCCTGCCTGCTTTGTAGCTTCAGCGGCAAGTACGCTGGGAATAAGATTAAGTGTTTTAACATTACAATGGAAAAATCTTGTGTCCTCCAAGGTGATAAGACGAAGTTTTTGATAAACATCTTTAAACTTGCTCGGTGAAACGGTGACAAGCAGATTAGGTTTTGATTCGGGGAATGCGTGATTTCTCATTCCGGTACCTCTTGTTGCCTGCCAATAGATAAAGGTTTCGCCGTCATCCACTTGATTAACCAAATCCTGCAAGGTTTTTGCAAGCTCCTCACGGGGCATATCAAAGGGGATTTTTAAAAGACGGCAGCTGTTGTAAAATCTGTCAAGATGGTCGTCAATAGCAAAAATCTTATGATTCCTTGAGTATGTAGCATCATAAACGCCGTCACCGAAATATGTAACACGGTCGTTCATCGGTATAGTCATTTCGTCAATAAGACCTGTTTTACCGTTATAATAGCCAATATTTTCCATTCCAAAACTCCTCCGCAAACAAGAATAATAACAAAAGCATTATAAACCCAACAAAATAGCGTGTCAATAATTTATGTATATTTTTTCAAAAAAATATACAAAGGTGAATGGCTATTCACTACACTTTTTGTGCTCTTTATCCATAAATATAGCATAAACAGATGTGTTTCTTTAATTGTGTTAGAAAAAGTGTTAGAAAAATGCTGATTATCAGGTAAAACAAAAAACCTCAATATTTCAAAATCATTGAAATATCAAGGTTTATTGGTGTCAAGAGGCAACAAAAAAGATGCCGGTATAAAATTTTGATATGGAGTTGAACCGGCAAGGACAGACAGCCAACGAAATATCGCTGACGCGATGTAAAATAATCCTAAAGGATTATGAAATATTCGGCTAACGCCGAATGTGAAATAAAATTCGTTCCCTCATATGCCGCAGGCATATTTCATACGCGAAGCGTATTTCACATTACGAAGTAATATTTCACTCGTTCCGCAAAGAACGAATTTCATTGAAAAAGACGATTGCGAAAGCAATCGTCTTTTTTGGTCGGAGCGACTGGACTTGAACCAGCGGCCTCTTGGTCCCGAACCAAGCGCGA
>CAMFTS010000024.1 GCA_945988915.1 uncultured Clostridia bacterium | reverse complement strand
ACTCGCCGAAAGGCGAATAAAACTGCGTGAGTGTCCTCTGGACACCCACGCATTACAGAGGTTGTTTTTTTGTAAGATAAACCGTTTAATTTACTTTTCAACTACCATTCTCTCTGCACCGTAATTAACTTCAATAGTCTTGTGGAAAAGAAGATAGTCATATTTCGGCAACCATTCGCTGCCGATTTTTCCATTGTTAAATGTAGCCTCGTCAGCGCCGATATTCATTTCGGTAATTGCACAAAGCTCTTTATCTTCCTTGTAAACAGTATCCCAGAATGCGTGGTGTCCGATTTCAGTAACACTTGACGGAATATACATATATGTAAGTCCTCTGTCTTTTGTGAAACAGTCAGAGCCGATTTTTTCCAAGCCCTCAGGAAGTGAATAATAAACACCTTCAAGCTTTGCTACTGTTTCGTAAGATGTTTCAAGCATTGGCTCTTGTGTAGGAATATATGTATAAATGTTGTGAAGATTACCCTCGTCAAAAAATGCGAGTGTGTCGATTTCCTTTAAGCCCTCAGGCATATAAATATCGGTCATATTTGCATAGTTAAAGCAGTTTGCACCGATTTTTGTAACCGTTGACGGAAGAACATAGGTGCGCACCTTTAAGTTGTATTCTTTGAAAAATTCTTCGTCGTATTTTTCGGTTGTACCCCATAACTCTTCCATAGGATTTCCGTTGTCATCAACAAGGTCGGAAACCTGGACACCGTTTTCATCAAGATGAGCGTATCCGTTTTTAAGTCGTAAATATCTGTCGTGGTCAATCGGATAACAAATAATTTCCGTCATATCCTTGTTGTAAAGAACACCGTCGATATCACAGTAATTCGGGTTAGCATCATCAACATTAATACACTGCAAAGCCCAGCAAGAATAAAATGCTCTTTCGTCGATGCTTGTAACAGTAGCACCGATGTTGATTACCTGAAGCGTTCCGTCACAGTTGAAAGCGTATTCGTTAATTGATGTAACAGGTTTTGTTTCATCCTTGATTATTTTAAATTGTGCATCGCCGCTTTCAGTACCGGAAAGCTGAAGACTGTTATCCTTGTATTCAATATCTGAAACATAATCTACATCAAATGAGAAGATGGAACCGTTATTACTAAACTGTGTTAATTGAATACCGTTTTCAACATTTTCATATTCAAGCTTACCCGTATTAAGAAGAACCCTGACGCTGAAATACATTGAAATAAGGATTGCAATAATCATAAATACAATAAATGCAATCTTTTTCGGCAGAGGGTTTGTAAACGGCTTGTTAATGTGAGGTGCGGCAAGACCTTCAATTTGATATTCCCAAATTTGATCTTCGGGTATATCAAGGACTTCAGGCACGAATTCTTCAGCTTTTTTCTTAGTCTTTTTACTCATACCATTCACCTCCGTTAACCCTTAAAGCTACCGGCAACGCTTTCGCCTTTTTCGATAGCTTGCTTCTCTGTTACTTCCGCACGGCGCTTAAGAACCTGAATAACCTTATCCTGCTTAACAGAGTCATAATCCCAGAAGAAATACGGGATTGTCATAAGCAGGAAGCCGGCAATATCAAACAGCATAGGGATAATAATTATTTTTCCTCTTGATGCATCAACAAATAAAACATCCCAGTTACTGTTGAAACCGTATTTGAGAAGAAGAATAGGAATAATAAGACTGATAAATGAGGTAACAGGACCTGTGAACCAGCCGAAGATACCTGCAAAACTTTCAAGTCTTTCGCCTGAAAGGTACATCTGATAGTCGTTAATACGAATATCCATATCATGACCGACAGACGTAGGAACTGTATGTGTTGCTTCCATAAAGATAAGAATAACTACACAGATAATACCGCAAAGTGTAACATTTTTGCAGAAATACATAGCGCAGACGATAGCGCTGTAACCAATCGCACGGGACAAAAGATAGAAAATCATTATTTGCTTGTAGGAAAACCGCTTAATAAAGTACGGCGTCAGGAAATCAGGCGGAGTACCTGCGAAAGATACAAGCGAAACAATAAGTCCGTATGCAAGACCTGAAAGTCTGAATGTATAAAGATAAAGAATTGTTGCAAAAGGCAAAATACCGTTACCGAATGCGTCGAGCATCCAAACAATAGTCTGCACCCACTTGTATTTGTTTCTCATAACACCGAAGATACCGTCCCAGAAACTAATCTGTACTTTTTCTTCAATAGGCGGCTGAGGAATTCTTTCTTGAATTCTGTTCGCAAAAATCAATGTAATAATTGCAAATACTGTAAAGATAATCGGAATAACAAATCTATAAACATTTATATCAGCCCAGTCATTCTTCATAAAGCCGATAGCTACGGGAATTACAAGCACCATTACGGAGTTAAGAATGTGAGAGAGTTTAAGCGGATATGATCTGACAAGAATTCTCTCCTGCATATTCGGGCTGATATTCTGTGTGCAAGCCTCCATATTCGCAAAGCCGAACATATTAAATCCTGCAAACAAAAGGTTAGCAACCCAGACACGGGTAACCTCATCTGCAATATTGTAAACAGGAAGCCAGCCGATAAGAATAACCATAATAATTTTCGGAATAACATCACAGTAAAGTGAATATTTATATCTGCCGAATTTCGGAACAAGCTTCTTTCTCCAGAAAATATTTCTTGAACCGTTCCAACCGTTCCAAAGAATGTGTGTGCCGAACATCTTAATCGCCGACGCTGCTGAAACACCACGGATTGAGTTGAACATTGCAACAATTCCGTTAGCAGGATTAAGATACGGCTCAAACGGGAACAAGAGTAAGAATAAGCCGATTATAATTGCCGAAAAATAGAAAGTGTAAACCTTTTGCTCCTTTTTCTTCGGCAAAAATCCCAAGTTATCGTTAATCATCCAAGCGACCAAATCCCACATTTTCTGAAGCGGCATATTGATAAGCGCAATAGCTGAAAATGCAACATACGGCAGATGATAATGGTACATAATAAGGTAGCAGCCTGCTGCAAATGATATGTACTCAAGTGTTTTTGAGCCTGAATAGTTACTGCCTACTGCCAACCAGATATCTAAGTATTCTTTGTAAGGAACATACTTGCCCTCAGCAGGTGTGTCCCAATGTTCTTTTATTTCTCCGAAAAGCCATTTAACTTTGCCGAGCAAGTTCTTTTCCTGCTTTTCTTCGGTCATAAAAGCATCCCCCTTTTCTTCCTAAAATAATGTAATAGTTATTTTATCATATTTAATAAGTTTATTTCAATTAAAAAAACTATTTTTAGCGTATTACATAATTAAGCAGTTGGTTTTTACTGCAAACTACACAAACAAAAACAGGGCTGATATACAGCCCTGTAAGTTTATTATGATTATTGAATTATTCTTCGCTTTCGCTTTCAAGCTTGCTGACTCTTTCGCTTCTGCGTTCTTCAAGCTCTTGAAGCATATTCTCTTTAAATTTGCCGTGAACCGGGAAGAATAACCAGGAAAGACCGAAGAAAAGTCTTGCGAATGCGGGAAGTAAGGCAAATACTGCGAAGAAACCGTTAAGAACAGACGGACTTGTTTCGCGAACAATATTTCCGAGTGCGTCAGTGTGAGCAACATAGCCGACAACTGTGATAACCAAGCCTGAGAGAAGACCTGTAACAGCATTTGCAAGCTTGCCGAAGTAGTTTGTAACAGTCTGAACAAGAGCTTCGTTACGAACTCCGTATTTCCATTCACTGTAGTCGTAAACATCTCCCTGTAAAACTGCCTGACAAACACGGATAACGCAGTTGGGAAGACCGCATATAGTAAGTGCAAAAGTAAGATAAACAAGGTTAAGAATGAGATTAACACCTGTCCACTTTTCACCGGCAGCACCGAACGGTTGATAACCGATGATAAACATAAGCGTATAAGCAACACCGCCGAATATACCTGCACCGATAGCTGTGTTTCTTGCACCGAATTTATGAATAAGCTTTGGTGAAAGCGGTGTAACTATGTAGTTCGGAAGACCTGTGAACAGACCTGCGATTGTTGCATGGAAAAGGCTTCCTGTATTGTGGAACCAGAAAAAGCTCTCGGTTGCACCGCCGACAGATTTGAACGAGTTAAAGAAATTAGCGACAACTGAAATGAACATCGGTTTGTTCTTCAAAGCATTTTTGAATGATTCAATTATACCGATTTCCTGCATCTGTTCACGGGAGGCAAGCGGCACTCTTTCACGCATCGCGAAGAATCCGTAAATTGCAGTTCCGGCAGCGACCAGTACCATTGCAAATGCAAAGCCCGTATAAACGCTCTGCATGCCTATCTTACCTTTTGTAAGCTCAAGAATTACAGGAAGGAGTGAAGGAATCCAAACACCGAAAAGCTCGAAAAACTTTGATGTAGCGATAAGATTGTCACGTTCTTTAATGTTAGGCGTAATGTTATAAAGAAGAATATTCCATGCGCCGAAATATGACATACCGAGGTTATAAGCGAAAATAGCAATGACAGCCCAGATTACTTTTGCGTTCGCACTGATAAGTGATGACGGTGTAGTAAACAGCATCATTGTAGCTATTCCCCAAATGGGAACGGTAATAATCATATAAGGACGAAGTCTGCCCCAACGCGTTCTTGTTCTGTCAATTATGAGACCTGACAGTGAGTCGTCAAGTGCATCATAGATTGATTCAAGGAAAACAATAAGACCGTATGCTTTACCTGAAATTCCCAAGAAGCTGATCATAAAGAACTGCCTGTAAGAGTCAACATATTGAGCCAGATTCTTTTGACCGAAGGTTGTAAGAAGAAAAGCAGCGATTTCGCGAGGACGAAGATATCTTCTGTTACCTGACGACGCTTTTTCTATTTCCTGTTCGACTTCATTTTCAAGTTCGGTTTCGTTAATAACTTCCGTATTTGCCAAAAAATCACGTCCAATCCCACATAAAATTTGTGTATTTATAAAATAATATCATATTATATCTCATATTTGCAATAGCAAAATACAATTTATTAAATGAATTTTTTAGATTCATTTACTGCGAGAGTATCGCATCTTTCGTTCTCCGGATGTCCTGCATGACCTTTGACCCAAACGATATCAACATTATGAATTGCATAAAGCTTTAAAAGCTCGTCCCAAAGATCAGAATTCAAAGCCGGCTTTTTATCCTTTTTTTTCCACCCGTTTTCTTTCCATGACTGCGCCCATCCCTTTAGCAATCCGTCACTGACATATTTTGAATCGGTTGTCAGAATAACATTGCATGGCTTTTTCAACGCTTTTAAGCCTTCAATTACCGCTGTCAGCTCCATACGGTTATTTGTAGTTGTCTTTTCGCCGCCTGAAAGCTCCTTTTCCTTTCCGTTGCAACGCAGAACAGTTCCCCAACCGCCCGGACCGGGATTGCCCGAACATGCACCGTCTGTAAACATTTCAACTTTTGGCATTTTGTCCATAAAAAATACTCCGAAAAAAATTGTTTTGATAATTCTAACATTTTTTTTGGCATTACACAACAAAAAGATTATTTTTATTTTCAAAGACAATAATAAGTTTAGAAAAAAAGCAAGAAAAAAGAATGGGGATTTTTAAATGGAATATGAAAATGATTGCCTTTTCTTGTGTAAAGGCATAACACTTGACAATAACAACCCAACCTTGATAGGCAAGGCTTTGGCGAGTTGTGAATTCGGTGAAAGAGTAGGACTTGCGACTGACGGAGGCAACTTTTCAAAGTCGCTTGCTAATCTGTTGACAGGAGTATTAACCTCTCACGAATCGCAGGTTTGGAACTTTGGAGAAAGCTTCCTTGCACAGTTCAGATTTTTTATAGATTTCTGCTCTTTACCGTGCGGAGTCTTCATTTCTCAGAATTCTGCATCAGCAAAAATACGGGTGCTCGGGAAATACGGATTACCGCTAAGTGAAAAAGAGCAAAAAACTCTCGAACAAACTTTGCAGGAAAAATCTTTTAAAAACGCGGACATACTTTCGTGCAAAGATGTTACGGATATGACGGGAGTAAATATGATGTATCGCAGAGAGCTAATCAGACAGAGCGACGCGGAATTATCCGAATTTTCGTGTAATGTGAAATGTGAAAATCAAAAGATTTCAATGCTTATGGAGGACTGCTTTTACAAGCTTGGTTGCAAAAAAGGTGATGATTTCACATTTAAAATAAATTCTGACGGTACCTCTGTTTGTGTTTTTACAAGAGAATGCGGATGGATTTCCAACGACAGAATTCTTGCGATTATTGCAAATTATGAAATGCAAAACGGAAACGACATATGCGTACTTCCGGACGCTCCGCTTGTGCTTGACCAAATTGCAAAAGCTAACGGTAAAAAGGTGATTAGATTTCACGGCGGCGAAGATGATAAATCTAAAATATTAAATGCCGATACCTTTATGCGAGACGCACTTTTTGCAAGTGTGAAATTGCTGAAAACCATTGAAGATACAGGGAAAACACTTGAAAGGCTCAACAGAGAATTGCCTGAATTTCACATTTCAAAAAAGCGTATCAGTATAAATTTACGCAATTCCGGAGATTTGCTTAACTTCGATGACAATTCAAATGTGATGCTTACAGAGGACGGCGCAATTTTAAGCTTTCCGCAGGGAAAAGTCAGATTGAGCAGCATAGAAAACGGTAAAAAACTGAGCATTATTGCCGAGGCGGCAAGTTATGAATTTTCAAAGGAATTATGTCAAAAGGCGGAGGAGTATTTTAAGCATAATAATTGAAATTTAAAATCGGCAGGAATTTTCCTGCCGCCGTTTTTTGAAAACATATTTACATATTTGACATATTGCATTTTTTAGAGTATTATATTAAGACTTATAAGTATAATTATATATAAATAAAACAGATACATTTTATTGAGAATTATAACATAACATTACTTCCGAAACTTAAATAAAAATTCAATAGGAGAAAACAAATGGCAGACACAGTAAAAAAACAAAATAAGCCGTCAACCAACAACAAATCGAATAAATTGAAGCAAAGCTTTAATAAGGGAAAGACTCAGAATTCCGCAAAAAAATCTCAAAAGAAATATTATCAAAGCGATAAGAAAAACAGCAGAACGGCTGCAAATAAAAACAAGGGCAAGCCTAAGAACAAAAGACAGACAGTCGAAAAGCGTCCGAATGTTCCGATTAAGATTTCATTCTTAGGCGGGCTTAACGAGGTCGGTAAGAATATGACTCTTTATGAGTGTCAGAACGAAATGATTCTTGTTGACTGCGGTCTTGAATTTCCTGACCCTGAGATGCTCGGTGTGGATATCGTTATTCCGGATTTCTCTTATGCTGTCGCAAACAAAGATAAGATAAAAGGCATTTTTATCACACACGGTCACGAGGACCATATAGGAGGCCTTGTTTATCTTCTCAAGGAGATGAATATTCCGGTTTATTCAACAAGACTTACAATAGGTCTTATTGAGGGCAAGCTTCGTGAACACGATTTATTGAATCAGGCGGTTCTCAATGTTGTTAATCCGGGGGATAAGGTAAATCTCGGTTGCTTCGAAGTTGAGTTCATTCATGTAAATCATTCAATTCCCGATGCAGTTGCTCTTGCAATTAAATCACCTGCCGGAGTAATAGTTCAGACGGGCGATTTCAAAATAGATACAACACCTATTGACGGCGGTGTAATCGATATGGCAAGGCTTGCACAGCTCGGTAATGAGGGCGTGCTGTGTCTTCTTTCAGACTCAACAAATGCAGGCAAACCCGGTTTCACGGAGTCCGAAAAAAAGGTTGGCGACACATTTGAAACACTTTTCGCAAAAGCAGACGGCAAAAGGCTTATTGTAGCAACCTTCGCGTCAAATATACACAGAGTACAGCAGATTATAAACGCTGCCGAAAGCTACGGCAGAAAGGTGGCTCTTTCGGGCAGAAGCCTTGAAAATGTCGTTTCAATAGCATCTGAACTCGGATATATAAATATTCCCGAGGGTGTGCTTGTGGGAATTGATTCTATCAATCGCTTTCCGGCTGAAAAAATGGTTGTTGTTACCACAGGCAGTCAGGGAGAGCCTATGTCAGCTCTTTACAGAATGGCATTTTCCGAACACAGAAAGGTCGATATAGGGCCTAATGATTATGTAATTATCTCGGCACAGCCTATTCCCGGCAACGAAAAAATGGTAGGTAAGGTTGTAGATGAACTTTTGAAGCAGGGCGCCGAGGTCGTATATGAAAGAATGTACGAGGTCCATGTTTCCGGTCACGCCTGTCAGGAAGAATTAAAAATTATGATGAGCCTGACAAAGCCGAAATATTTTATACCCGTTCACGGTGAGCAGAAGCATTTGAGAAAACACGCTTCGCTCGGTATTTCCATGGGCATTGAGCCGAAGAATATTGTCATTGCCGACAACGGCAAGTCAATAGTGCTCACAAAGGAAAAAATCACCTTCGGAGAGGATATTCCGTCAGGTATGGTATTTGTTGACGGCTCGGGTGTCGGTGATGTAGGCTCTGTCGTACTTCGCGACAGAACAAAGCTTGCAGAGGACGGCATTGTTATAATTGCGTCTTCAATCGAAAGAGAAACGGGAACGGTTGTATCGGGTCCCGAAGTTATAACAAGAGGCTTTGTTTATGTTCGTGAATCCGAACAGCTTATTGACGAAACAAGACGCCTTTGTGAAAATGTACTGTCGGACTGTATGTATGAATCGGTTACGGATTATGCGGCAATTAAGAACAGACTCCGTGACGCTGTTTCAAGACACATTTATTCCAAGACAAAGCGCAGTCCTATGGTTTTGCCGATTATTATGGAGGTGTAATGATTGAAATTCAAGCAGTTTGTCAGATATCAGCCTGTTGTGTTTGTGACAATGATAGCGGCACTTATAATTTGCGCGTTGAATTTCTTTGTCAATGTCAGGATTGCATTGATTGAGCTTGCCTGTTTGTCGGTCCTTTTAATCATTTCGCTGTTTGCGGTCAGAAAAAGCTTCGTAACGGCAAAAAAGACAGTAAGCCGTTTAAATGAGAGCCTCTCTGCCGATGAAAAAGGTCATTTAAGGGATTTTCCTCTGCCTATACTTATATTTGACAGTACAGACAGAATCCTTTGGTACAACATCCTTTTCAGGAACTATATTATAGGCAATAATGAATTCCGCACCGATTCGGTTAAGAATTTTACCGGCGGAAAAGGAATTGAAGAAATAAGCGGGACTTCAAGCTTTGAAACACAGATTGGCAGTAAGAAATATACCGTCTATTTCTCACACATAGAGTTTGATTCAAACAGAGCATATGCGCTCTATTTTGTTGACGATACGGCACTTAAGAATATTGCACGGGAATATGAGCTTTCAAAGCCTGTTGTTTTGATTACAACTGTTGATTCTCTTGATGAAATTTACCATTCTTACAGAGAAACCGAAAGCGCTGAAATCGTTGCAAATATCGAGCTTATGACTGAAGGCTGGTTTTCAGGTTATCAGGGCATCTTCAGAAAACTCGGCAACGGAAGATTCATAAGCATTGTTCCCGAAAGAGAGCTTGAGAGAATGTTGGAGGACAAATTCTCCGTTTTGGAACAAATCAGAGAATTTACATACTCTGATAAAACGGTCGGAACAACGCTTTCTATCGGCGCAGGCAGAGGCAACAACTTAAATGAAGCCGAAGCCGCCGCAACTCAGGCTCTTGATATGGCGCTCGGAAGAGGCGGAGATCAGCTTGCACTTAAAAATCCCGATGAAACATATACCTTTATCGGAGGTGTTTCATCAGGCGTTGAAAGACATACAAAGGTGCGCTCACGAGTAATGGCGTCGGCTTTGGCAGAGCTGATAACCACTGCCGATAATGTTATAATTATGGGACATAAGTTCTCGGATCTTGACTGCTTGGGCGCATCAATGGGCATATTGAAAATCTGTCAGGATATAGGCAAGCAGGCAAGAATAGCTATCTCTCCGAAAACAAGTCTTGCATTACCTTTAATAAATTATTTAAAGAAGAATAATCTTGACGGAGCATTAGTATTGCCCGACTATGCAGAGCATATGATTGATGAAAAAAGCTTGCTTATCATTGTTGACACGCACAGAGCGGAATTTCTTGAAAGCAAGAAGTTATATGAAAAGGCTGAAAAGGTTGTAGTAATCGACCACCACAGAAAAACGGTTGATTATATTCAGAATGCCGTTATTTTCTATCATGAGCCAAAAGCTTCCTCTGCAAGTGAAATGGTTGCCGAATTAGTGCAGTATATCCCGGCGGCTAAGCTTGACAGCACGGTTGCAAATTCTCTTCTTGCAGGTATTATGCTCGATACAAAGAATTTTGTGTTGAGAGCAGGCGCAAGAACTTTTGAAGCGGCTGCATATCTGCGCTCGGTCGGAGCCGATACGGTAACCGTTAAACAGTTCTTTAACGATACGCTTGAAAACCGTCAGCTAAGAGGTCAGGTGGTGCTTTCAGCTTATCAGTATAAAAACTGTGCAATTTCGGTTGCCGACATTAAGTCAAAGGATATACGGCTTATATGCGCACAGGCGGCTGACGAATTGCTCACAATAAATGATGTTCAGGCTTCGTTTGTAATATTTAAAACAGGCGAAACAGTTAACATTTCAGCTCGTTCAATGGGCGCTGTAAATGTTCAGGTGGTAATGGAAGTTTTTAACGGCGGCGGACATCAGACAATGGCGGCTTGCCAGATTGAAAACGGCGAAGTTGACAGCGTCAGAAGAGAGCTTGAAACGGCAATAGATAACTATTATGCAAATCAGTAAATAATCTCGGAGGTATATATTATGGAAGTAATTTTAAAAGCAGATGTTAAGGGTTTAGGAAAAAAAGGCGAAAAGGTAAAGGCATCGGACGGATACGCAAGAAATTATCTTTTCCCGAAGAATCTCGCTGTTGAAGCAAATGCTCAGGCTTTAACCGAGTATAAAAACAGCGAAGCGTCCAAACAGCACAAGCTTGAGGTGGAAATCGCAAATGCAAATGCCACAAAAGAAAAGCTTGACGGCAAAACTGTTAAGCTTACGGCAAAAGCAGGTGCAAACGGTAAGCTCTTCGGTTCAATCACATCAAAGGATGTTGCGGCTCAGGTAAAGGCTCAGCTCGGCTGTGATGTTGATAAGAGAAAAATTTCAATGGCAGATATCAAAAACTTCGGTACATATTCGGCTGAGGTTAAGATTTACCAGAACATTTCGGCAACAATCAGCGTCGAAGTCGGTGAATAATTATTGGGAGTAAGCAAGTATGGACAACATTTTATTTGATGCGTCAAACGAACCGTACAGCCTCGAAGCAGAACAGGCTGTACTCGGTTGTCTTCTTATTGACACGGGTTGTTTGCTCAGCGTTGTCGAAATTCTAAGAAGCGAATGCTTTTATATTCCGCAGCACAGAGAGATTTATACAACGATAGTGAATCTTGATGCAGTCGGTGAAAAATACGATGCACTTCTTGTTCTGGAGGAATTAAAAAGCAGAGGAATTTATGATGACGCGGCAGGCAAGAATTATCTGGCACAGTTAGCACAAATAGTACCCTCTACCGCAAATGTAGTTGCATATGCAAAAATCGTTAAAGAAAAATACATTTTGCGTACTCTTATGACAACTGCAAAGGAAATTGTTAACGATGCCGCCGCACAAGAGGTTTCTGCTGATGAAATTCTTAACAGCGCGGAACAGAAAATATACGATATCCGACAGGGCAGAGCGTCTTCGGGTCCTAAAAAGCTCAGCGAAATTATATCGGATGAGGTTTATGAGGATTTGAGAAAAAAGACCTCGCCCGACAGAGAAAAATATCTCGGTGTTCCTACCGGTTTTTCAATACTTGACAAGGTAACAACAGGCTTTAATAAATCTGACCTTGTAATTGTCGGCGCCCGTCCTGCTATGGGTAAAACAAGCTTTGCGCTGAATATTGCGAGAAATATGGCGGTAACAGGCAAGAAAAAGGTAGTATTTTTCTCTTTGGAAATGTCGGAAGAACAGTTGGCTGAAAGAGTACTTTCAACAGAAGCAAGGGTTGAAGGCGCAAAATTCAGAACAGGTGAAATTGAACCTGACGAATGGAACAGAATTGCCGAAGCGGCTATGGCGCTTAACGACGCAGAGCTTTATTTTGACGGAACATCAAATATAACCGTTCCCGAAATGAAGGCAAGAGTCAGACGAATGAAGAATGTTGACTGCATTTTAATAGACTATCTTCAGCTTATGTCAAGTAGTAAAAAATCAGACAACCGTGCGCAGGAGGTTTCCGAAATCACAAGAAGCTTAAAGCTTATGGCAAAGGATTTGAGAGTACCTGTTATCGCACTTTCACAGCTTAATCGTGAAACGGCGTCAAGAGGCAGCAAATCACACCGCCCGCAGATGTCAGACCTTAGAGAATCGGGCGCTATTGAACAGGATGCCGACATTATTCTTATGCTTCACCGTGAGGGCTATTACAATATGGGCGAAGAAAAAGGTAATGAAATGGTCGATGTCAGCAAAAACAACGATACAGAGGCAGAGGTGCTTGTCGTTAAGAACCGTCACGGCGGGACAGGTGATGTAAAGCTTAATTGGATAAAAGAATTTACTTTATTTACAACTCCGGAGTTACACAGAGATGAAAATTAAAACGGTTCTTTCCGTAATTGAAAAATACGGGATGCTTGAAAAAGACGATACGGTAGTAGTCGGTTTTTCGGGCGGAGCAGACTCGGTAAGTCTTCTTTATGTGCTTTTACAGTTAAAAAACGAATTCAACCTGAATTTAATCGGTGCGCATGTAAATCACGGTATCCGGGGAGAAGAGGCTGACCGCGACGAGAATTTTTGCAGGGAATTCTGCCTGAAATACGGGATTCGCTTTGAATCGCTTAAAGTGAATGTTCCGTTGCTTGCAAGAGAAAACTCTATGAGCGAAGAGGAATACGGCAGAAAGGTCAGATATGACTTTTTCTCTTCCCTTGCCGGCGAAAGCGGAAAAATTGCAACAGCGCATAATCTCAACGACAGCGTTGAAACACTTTTGTTCAATCTTGCAAGAGGAACATCGGGAAAAGGCGCTTGTTCAATCCCGGCAGTAAGAGGAAACATTATCAGACCACTCATTGAAACGCCGAGAGAGGAAATCGAAAGCTTTTGCGAAGAAAATTCTCTGCAATATGTGACTGACAGCACTAATTTTGAAAACGAATATTCGAGAAATAAAATCAGGAATGTTGTCATTCCCGCACTTAAAGAGATAAATCCGTCTGCGGTTTATGCCGTTGCAAGATATATTGAGAGCGCAAAACAGGACGAGGAATTGCTTTCTGCGATTACAGAAGAAAACTATAAAAGCTGTCTTGCTGACGGTAAGCTTTCGGAAGATAAGCTTTCAGGACTTGCTTCAGGTATGAAAAGGAGAATAGTTGCAAAATTCTTATCAGCCAATACTAAATCCGATGTCAGCGCTAAAAATATAGATGATATTGTTTCTTTGATAGGTACAGATAAATCGGTGAATTCTGCCGGAGGCATAAAAATTCAGAGCAGAGACGGATTTTTATCGGTTGTAAACGGTGATGAAGAAAGTATTGTGCCGTGGCAAATCGAAATTACAAAGAAAAACAAGTGCTGTGACTTTCCTTACGGTACAGTTGAAGTTCTGTCTCTTATACACATCTGACGCTGCCGACGATACTCCTTGTGT
>CAMFTS010000023.1 GCA_945988915.1 uncultured Clostridia bacterium | reverse complement strand
TCAGAATTGTTGTTACCGATGCTCTCGGCTACAAGGCTTATTCCAATGCTTATTTTTTAGAATAAAATGGGGTGTTTATCATTAAAATCACGGTAATCGGCGGCGGTGGAGTCCGCTCAATGTTTTTGGCTAAAAGTATAGCTCAGAAATCAAAGGAGCTGCATATTGACGAGCTTTGCTTTCAGGACAACAATGAAACAAAACTGAATATATACGGAAAAATGGCAAAACAGGTTGCTTTCAAATTGAATCCTGAATTGAATTTCGTATTAACATCAGACCCGGTTACTGCGGTCAGTGATGCAGACTATGTTATTACAACGATTCGCGTCGGTGAAGATGAAATGAGAGTACGAGACGAGAGAATTGCTCTCTCATACGGTGTACTCGGTCAGGAAACGACGGGCGCGGCAGGATTTTCATTCGCAATGAGAAGTGTTCCTGCACTTGCAGAATACTGTGAATTAATCAAAAAGTACTCAAAATCTACTGTAAAGGTATTCAACTTTACAAACCCCGCAGGCGTTGTATCACAAACGCTTCGCGATATGGGATATGATTTTACCTACGGAATTTGCGACGCTCCGTCGGGAATGCTGAGAAGCTTTGCCAAGCTCTGTAATGCAGACCCTAATGAAATTAAGGGCGAATGTTACGGACTCAACCATTTGTCATATTTTAAAAGCATTACACTATCCGGCAGAGAGATTATGCAGGAACTTATAGAGAATGACGAAGCATATAAGAAAACTGATATGCGATATTTTGAAAAATCTCTTTTACAAGAAAGAAAATGCATTTTAAATGAGTATCTTTACTATTTCTATTACCGTGAAAAAGCGGTTGAAAACATATTGAAAGCTGACAGGACGCGCGGTGAATTGATTTGCGAAGTCAACAAGAGTATGACTGCCGAGCTTTCAAAAATGGATATCGAAAATGATTTTGACGCCTGTCTTGAGGTATTCTGCAAATGGTACGGTGTACGCGAAGGCAGTTATATGGCAAGTGAAACGGGAGTTAAAAAGAACAGCGTTTGGAAATTCGATATTTACGAAGAAGACGACGGCGGTTATGCCGGTGTCGCGCTTGAATACATTAAAAATGCACAGAGCGGTACAACAGGTACTATGATTATGTGTATTCCGAATGACGGTGCTATTTTCGGTCTTCGTGATGATGATGTCGTTGAAATCACCTGTGATGTAAATAAGGACAGCTGTATTCCTCACAAAATCGGTGAGGTTGACGAGCAAAACCTTGAAATTATAAGACGGGTTAAAATGTATGAACGCCTTTCTTCAAAAGCTATCAGAGAGCATAGCAGACAGGCAGCAGTTGAAGCATTAACACTTCATCCTCTTGTCAATTCTTACTCGTTGGCTACAAAGCTTATTGATGAATATATTGATCACAACAAAAAATTCAGCTTCGGATGGGAATGAGTATAATATGGGAAATGAAAAAGAAATCCGTTATGTCGGCATAAAAGAGAATGTCGCATACGGAATTGCAAACGCAGGACAGTGTTTCGGCTACAATCTTGTTGCAGGCGGATATATGTCGCTGTTCTTTACAAAGGTATTCGGTCTGCCGGCACAGGCAGTTTCAATTATGATTCTTGTACTCGGAATATGGGATACCGTAAACGATCCGCTCATGGGTGCGGTTGTTGACAGAACAAGAACAAGATTCGGCAAATTGCGTCCGTATCTTCTCTTTGTTCCGCTTCCGCTTTCCGTTTTCACAATCTTGCTTTTCTCAGGTCCTATACTTTTACAGGACGTTAAGTCTATGACAATTAAAATTGTCTATATGTATATCTCATATTTCATTTGGGAATTTTTCTACACTATCGGCGATATTCCGTTTTGGGGTATGAGTGCAGCTATCAGTCCGTCACCGTCCGACAGAACAAGAGCTATTTCTTCTGCCCGTTTCATTTCGGGTATTTTCGGCGGACTTTCATCAACAGTACTCGTTGTCTTGATGGACTTGAGCAACAACGGTATAATCTCACTTTCTCTTTCCCAGGTATTCTTGCTTATGGCGGTAATTGCAGGAACACTCGGCACAGGATTGTTCTCACTTGCAGGTATCTGCACAAAGGAAAGAGTTGTTCAGTCGGTAAAAGAGCCAAGCGTTATTGAGGGCTTTAAAGTGATGTTCAAGAACAAGCCCTTGTTTATGATAATCATTTCAAGCGTTTTGAGTTCATTCGGCGGACTTTCCGGCGTATTTGCGACCTACTATTATTCCGAGGTCGTTCAGTTGAATTCGCTTGCTTTAATTATTGCATTGCCGGGTACAATTCTTGGCTTTGTTACATATTTGCTTATTCCTAAACTCAAGGCTAAATTTGACAACAGACAGATTATTTTCTTAAGCGGTTTTTCAAAGCTTATTGTCGGCACAGTTGTTTTCCTGATAGGCTATAAAAACTTCACAAACTACTATGTTGTCATTCCGCTTTTAATGTGTCAAAACCTTGTATTCAGCTTTTTCAGTACAGTCAATGCTGTTATTCCGACCGAAATGATCGGCGATACGGTTGACTATATGGAATGGAAAACAGGCGAACGGTACGAGGGAATTTCATTTTCCGTACTGACCTTTGTCGGCAAGCTTACAGGCTCGCTTTCCACCTCGCTGAGTGCGGCTCTTTTGCCGGTAATAGGCTTATCGTTCAAGGTAATTGAAGGCACTTCGGAAACAGTTACGGTTAAGGGTGATAATACAGACATATACATTTGGGCGCTGTTCACCTTTGTTCCTCACCTGCTCGGTCTTTTAACGCTTATTCCTTATATTTGGTACGATCTTACAGGCGAAAAGCTAAAACAGATTCGTGAAGACTTAAGCGCTCGTCACGCTGAACTTTCAAAAGAACTTTCGGGAGGTGAAAACAATGGTTGATAATAAATGTCCGCACTGCGGCGAAAAGCTGAGTATTTTCTATTTAAAGCAGGAATGTCCGAAATGCAAGACAAATTTACTATATTATAATCTTGACGAAAGATTACAGGCAGATGCCGAAAAGGCAAAAAAAGAAGTTGATGCTTTTAACCGTTTCGTCAGCTTAATAAAGAACTCAACCGTTGCATCACCTGTTCACATAATCAGGCTCGTTCTGTTTTTTACACCGTTGGGCTCAATGTGCTTGCCTATGTATAAGGTCAACGGTGAAAGCATAAGTCTTATTTCATTTATTATGGGAATAATCAAAGGCGGTTTCAGCATTGACGCGGTGCTTTCAAATACCGCTTATCTGCTTTCCGTTCTGACAATGGTGCTTGTGATTCTGCTCTCGCTTGCGGAAATAATTGCAAGCTTATTCAGTGCAGGAAAGAAAGGTCTGACAAGGAATATTATTTTTTCGGCAATTAACCTTTCGGTATTCGCAGTACTCGGAATTGCCGTTAATCTTTCAGGCGGTTCGTTCGGTTCAGGCTGGTTTTTAACGCTTGCAATTTATATTACTTGTGATATTTTACATTTCATCGTTAATAAAAAAATCAACGCATAACAGGAGTTCAATATGTCAAAGAAAAAGATTTATACCGTTGCAACAGCGCATCTTGACACGGTTTGGAGCTGGGATTTTGAAGAAACAATAGAAAAATATATTTATAACACACTCGTTGACAATTTCAAACTGTTTGAAAAATATCCGAATTACACTTTTTCTTTTGAGGGCTCGTACAGATATGAGCTTATGAAAGAATACTATCCTGAATTATTTGAGAAAATGAAAGAATATATTGCCAAGGGAAGATGGCATGTGTGCGGCTCATCATTTGAAAACGGCGATGTCAATATCCCCTCGCCCGAGGCTCTTATGAGAAATATTCTCATCGGAAATTCATATTTTGATAAAGAATTCGGAAAGCGTTCTGTTGATATTTATCTTCCCGACTGCTTCGGATTCGGCTGGGCTTTGCCGAGCATTGCCCATCATTCAAATCTTATGGGATTTACAACGCAAAAGCTCGCCTGGGGCAGTGCTTACGGAATTCCTTTTGACATAGGCAGATGGCAGGGCGTTGACGGTGAGGAGATCTATGCGTCGGTTAATCCTCACGATTACACTTTTACATTCAGAAAGCTTCGTGACTGGGATTTTATTCTCAACAAGTTTAAAGAGAATGAAAAATACGGTCTCAACCTGACATATGTATTCCACGGAGTCGGTGACAGAGGCGGTGCTCCAAAGGAAAAATCGGTTAAATTTGTTGAAAAAGAAATAGCTAAAAACAGTAAGAGCGATATTGAAGTAGTTTCTGCATATGCCGATGAAATTTATCACGATATCGACGAGGAATTCACACCTGAGCAAAAAGCAAAGCTGCCTGTTTGGAAAAATGAACTTGTTATGCAGAATCACGCTGTCGGAGGATACACCTCAAGAGCAATAGGCAAGCGTTGGAACAGACGCTGTGAAGAGCTTGCTGACCTTGCAGAGCGTTCAGGAGTTATGTCGGATTATTTCGGTACATCAAATTATAACAAAGAAAGTCTTACTCGCTCCTGGAAAAGATTTATTGCTCATCAGTTCCACGACGATATACCCGGTACCTCCTGTCAGAGAGTATATAAGCGCTCCTGGAATGACTATGCTATGTCGTTAAATCAGTTCAAGAATGAATTGGAAGCGTCAGCCTCTGCCTTTTCTTCCCTGCTCGACACCTCTTGGTGCAAGGGCAAGGCAATAAGTGTATATAACGCTATGGAAGAAGAACGCACAGGCGCTGTTAAAATAACAGTTGACGGTATAGATTCAGAATTCGTAAAAGTTCTTAACAAGGACGGCACGGAGATAAAATCGCAGACAAAAAAGCTGACTGACGGCAAGACGGAAATAGTATTCTTGGCTACCGTAAAATCACTCGGCACTAAAATTTATGATATTGTTGAAAGTGATACTCCGTGCAGCATTAAAAGTGATTTAACTGTCAGCAAGAATTCACTTGAAAACAGTAAATATATTGTTAAGCTCAATAAAAACGGTGATATTACCTCTATTACCGATAAATCACTCGGCAAAGAATTACTCAAAGAGCCTGTTTCGCTCGGTTTGTTCAGATATACGGGTTCAAAGGATTGGCCCGCTTGGGAAATGAATTACAAAGAAGCTTGCAAAGAGGCTGACAGAATACCGAAAATCGTGAAGTCTGAAATTGTTGAAAACGGCAAAGCAAGAATTGCTGTCAAGGTAACGCAAAAGTATGACAGAAGCACCTTTACTAATATTATTGCCCTTACGAGCAACGGTAAATTTGTTGAAATTTATACCGAAATCGAATGGCAGTCGTTACAGACTATGGCAAAACATAAATTTGCTTTTACCTGCAGTAATGGAAAGGCTTCATTTGACCTCGGTTTAGGCGCTATTGAGCGTGAAAATATGTCAGAAAAGCTTTTTGAAGTTCCTGCGCAAAAGTGGGCTGACATTACAGATAAAGACGGTTCATACGGTGTTTCGGTTATAAGCGAATGTAAATACGGTTGGGACAAATTCAACGATAACACGCTCCGTCTTACCGCTTTGCATACTCCTAAAGGCAACTATAAAATTGACTCTATGCAATCTTTTATGGATCTCGGTCTTAACAGATATTCATTTGCAATTTTCAGTCACGCAGGAAGTGTGGGCACAGATACACAGCTCGCCTGCCGTGAGTTTATTACGCCGATGACTGCTTTTGAATGTGAAAAACATGACGGCGCTTTGGGCTCTGATTATTCTTTCGGAGAGGTTTCAACAAATGATGTTATAATTCGTGCGATTAAAAAAGCTGAAATCGGCGATGAAATCGTTGTCAGGCTTAATGAGGGCGCAAATAAGAGCATTGAAGAATTCACACTTACTCTCGGCGCGGGAATAGAAAGTGCAAAAGAAATATACGCAAGCGAAGAATTTAAGGCTTCAGCGACGGTTAAAAACGGCAAACTCGTTTGCTCATTCAAACCGTATGAAATCAAGAGCTTTGCATTAAAGCTCAAAAAATCCGGAATCAATTCAAAGAAAGCCGAAAGCAAAGCTGTCAAGCTTGATTATGATAAGAAAATTATCACAAAGCAAAATGAAATCGGTGAATTCAGCTATAATATTCCGCTTGAAATAACACCTGATAAAGTCAATTCTTGCGGTGCAGAATTCACGATTGGTAAGGAAGACAAAAATGCCGTTATTGCAAACGGTCAGGAAATCAGGCTTTCTGCCGAAGCTAAAAAATTAGCTGTTCTCTGTGCATCATTAAAAGGCGATAAAGAGGTTGAATTCAAGGTTGACAATAATATTCAGAAAGCAAAGGTTTATTCAATGACGGAACGCTTTGCACGCTGGGATTTATATGATTTCAAAGAAACTGCTTATATTAAAGACGGCAAGCTCGGTTACGAAGCAACTCACGCACATTCATTGAGCGGTAAGGATTTAATCGCAAAAGGTCTGTATTTCTATGTTGCCGAAATACAGACTAACGGTGCAACGAGCATTGTTTTGCCCATTGACAGCGATATTGTTATTCTTGCCGCAAGCGAAGTTTATTCGGATAACGCCAAGCTTATTTCGGAAGTATATGACAGTGTAGAGAATAAGCGTCCGTTTACATTTGAAATGACAAGCAGTGAATTAAAGGATTATAAAACGCAGAAAAAATTCCGTAATCTTCGCGATAAAGGCCATTTTATGAGAGATGACGGCAGAGGCAAGGATTACTGATTCTTGCAAGCAGTGACTGCTTAGTTAAAAATAAACTATTGTATTATGAAATACAAAACAGTATGAAAAGCTTTCCGAATACATAAATTAAAGCGCAGTAAACCCCCTGCAATCGCAAGGGGTTTACTTTTTTAAATAGTTTTATTTTTTTAACTGCTTATAAATTATCAATTCTGCATCTATGCCGTCCTGCTCGTATTCCGAAACCAAAAGATATTTTTCATCGGCAGCAATTCCGTAGCACCTGTCCGAATTATTCTTTTTAAGCTGATTGCCAAGGTAAATTTTATTGTCATTCAGGAATTTTACCTTTTCGCCGTTTGGCAAGGTGTATTCCATATTGACAAATACACCTCTTAATGCAAAAAGCTCCGTTACCTTATCCATATCATTGATATTTAAGCTGTTGAATTCTTCAATAATTCTTTCTTTCAGCTGTGTGAATTTCTCTTCGCTTTCTTCAAAGCATTTTGCAATCATACATTTCTCTCCGAATGGCTTTCCGCAGCTTTCGGCACAGCCGCAGCAGGTTGAATTCATCGGACAGCTTTTGCAGTCCGCACCGCAAAGTGATTTTTTCATATATACACCTCTTTTTCGTATAATTATATAACTGCCGACAGAAAAAATCAACCTTGCCAAAACAGGCAAGGTCGGTTTTAAAGCATTATGTAAAGTAAAGACATCAGCAGTTCTTCGTCTGCGTGGTCGGCTTGCAAAAGCAAAATCAAGGCAAGCAGCAGAGCTCTGTCGGGTTCTTTTATCAATTCTTCAATATTAAAGCCGCTTTTTTCTTTTTTTTCTTTTGCTTCGCTTTTGTCATCAGCGTGATTTTCCGATTCAGGACCGAAATATTTTTCAAATGACTCGTAATTATTTATTTTTTCGGGATATTCCACGGGCATTTTTATATAATCAGCCTTTGATGCGGATTTTACTGCATTGTAAAAATTGTCGCGATAGTTTTTCTGCTCTTGCGTTTTTTCCTTTTTTTCTTGCTCTCCGTTAACGATTTGATGAGTTTTAACTTGCATATCTCTTACCCGTTCCAATGCTTTTTCCTGCATTTGTCTTATCTCATCATAATTATATTCTTTCATTAAAATATTCCTTTCAACAACGGTAAAGTATCCATCAGCTTTAAGAATTTCATAGCCTCATCGGCCTTGCTTCTGCGTTCTTCACTCAACAAAGGACGCAAAGCTTTGATAAATGCGGTTTTGTCATTGTCCTTATTCATCTGTGTTGCGACACGCATAATCATATCCATCGTATCATTACCCGTATTTAAACCAAGACTCGCATTGTCGGCACTTTGTCCGTCTGAATTATTACTAATCAATGATGAAGCTACATTTTTCAGTTTTTCCATATCTTCCGGACTGATTGAATTCAACAAATCATTTATGTTATCCATTTTTTCCACCTGTCAATTTCTTCAGAATATTTTGTGCTTTCTCGCTTGAAAGCAAATCATTCAAAGCTTTTTCATCCTTTAAAATGCGGTTCAGCTCGTTGGTTTGATCTTTTGAAAGCTTCGACATTAAATATTCGCTTAATTCTTTTTCGTTTTTCCCCGTTTTGTCTTTGTTTATTATATCTTTAAAATTTTCAACGCTATCATTCTTCATTTAATTGATTTACCTCCCTGATTATGATATAATTTACTAAATAATATGTTTCACTTTGAGGTAATATGAATGAGAGCAGTTGTTATTTCAGATTCTCACGGCGACAGTGCTACCGTAAATATGATTCTATCCCGTCACAGAGCTGCGGATATGGTTATTTTTTTAGGCGACGGTGAGCGTGATATTTACACACAAAGCAATTCTTTGCTCTTAAAAGACAAATCGCTTGTTGCGGTGTCAGGCAACTGCGACTTTGCCTCTGCCCTTTCCGATGAAGAGGTTGTCTCCCTTGGCGAAAAAAAGATTTACTGCTTGCACGGCCATACAGCGGGTGTCAAGCACGGATATGAAAGACTTGAATATTCTGCCGAGTTGAAAGGCGTTGACATTGTTGTTCACGGTCACACGCATCAGGAAAGAGTTGAAATAAAAAACGGTATTTATTATATGTGTCCCGGAAGTGCACGCGCAGGTGTTTACGGAATTATCGACATTGATGACCGAACAAACGGAGTTCTGTGTTATATAAATTATCTTTATAAATAAAGCAGGGGTAAAATGATTCTTATTAAAAATGTAAAAGTAATTAAAGAGAGCTGTATTATTGCTTCGGATGTGCTTGTAAGAGGCAGTAAAATTGAAGAAATCGGCAAAAACTTGTTTTGTGAAGGTGCAGAGGTTATTGACGGTAAGGGTTGTTATCTTTCAGCCGGATTTATAGACTTACATGTTCACGGCGGCGGCGGATTTTCCGCTATGGGCGGTAAAGATGAAATTCTCGATATGGCCAAAGCTCACGCAAAATTCGGCACTACTTCAATGCTTCCGACTGCTCTTTCTGCCGGCTTGGATGTCTTAGAAAATGTAACACAATCGGTGATTGAAGCTCAAAAAGAGAACAGAAATATTCTCGGTGTGCATCTTGAAGGGCCGTTTCTTTCGCCGGATATGAACGGTGCTCAAAAGAGTGATAATATTTTCATGCCGTGCAATACGGATTATGACAGCTTCATAAACAAATACAAGGATACAATAAAGATGATGGGCGTTGCACCTGAATTAGACGGCGCTTTTGCCTTAGGTGAGAAGCTGAAAAGCAACGGCGCAGTTGCATCGATAGCTCATTCATCAGCCGACTATGATATTTCCGTCGAGGCTTTAAAGCACGGCTTTTCTGATATAACGCATATTTATAATGCTTGTACCTCCTGTTTTAAAAGAGGAGCGTTCCGTTATGCAGGTACAGTTGAGGCAGGGCTTGCAAACGATGAATTTACAGTACAGGTTATTGCCGATTTAAAGCATTTGCCTCTCGGCGTATTAAAGCTGATTTACAAAGCAAAAGGTGCAGATAAAATGTACCTGATTACCGACGGCCTTGAATTCTCGGCAAGCGAAATTGAAGACGGAACAAAAGTTATGCAGAAAAACGGAGTAGAGGCTGTTTATGAGGACGGAGTAATGCTTCTTGCTGACCGTTCAAAGCTTGCGGGAAGCGCCTCAAACAGTATAGGTCTTGTCCGAAATATGTATAAAAAAGTCGGTGTACCGCTTACCGATGCAGTAAAAATGATGACTGTTACGCCTGCAAAAGTTATCGGTGTTGACTCATTTAAAGGGAAAATCGAAAAAGGCTACGATGCTGATATTATTCTGTTTGATGATGAGCTCAATTTGAAATCCGTTATGATTTTAGGTAAAATATTTAAGTAAGTACTAAAAAGTATATTATTAATTCTTTTATTAAAACCGCGGTTTTATATTTTTCAACGGAAGTGATTTTATGACAGAAGCATACATAAAAAAAGCGGCGGAAATAATTCCGTCAAAAAGACAAATCGAATGGCAGAAAACAGAATTCTACGCGTTTTGTCACTTCGGAATAAATACCTTTACGGGTAAAGAGTGGGGTGACGGTACGGACTCTCCGTCAATATTCAACCCTACCCGATTTGATGCCGAACAATGGGTGCAGGCTATCAAAAAGGGCGGAATGAAAGCTATAATTCTCACTTGCAAACATCACGACGGCTTTTGTCTTTGGCCGAGCAAATATACTGAATATTCAGTTAAATCAAGTCCTTTCCGTGACGGCAAAGGTGACATTGTAAAAGAGGTTTCCGATGCGTGCAGGAAATACGGCCTTAAATTCGGCGTATATCTTTCTCCGTGGGACAGAAACAACGAAAGCTACGGAAAGGGCGAAGAATACAACGAATACTATAAAAATCAGCTCAGAGAACTGCTCACAAACTACGGTGATATCTTCTGCGTATGGCTTGACGGAGCTTGCGGCGAGGGAAGAAACGGCAAAGTTCAGCAGTATGATTGGCATAGTTACTACAAATTGATAAGAGAATTACAGCCTGACGCAACCATTAACATATGCGGTCCCGATGTTCGTTGGATAGGCAACGAAGCCGGTGTCGGAAGAGAAAGCGAGTGGAGCGTAGTCCCCTCATATTTTTCTATCAGTGAATTTACGGCTGAACATTCGCAAAAGGAAGATAACAAAAAATTCAGAAAATACCATAAGCAAATGATTATGGATCTCGGCTCAAGAAAAATGATAAAAGATGCCGAAGAGTTAGTCTGGTATCCTGCCGAAGTTGACACTTCAATCAGACCCGGTTGGTTTTATCACGAGGAAGAAGACCACAAAGTAAAATCCCTTGAAAAGCTGATGAAAATTTATCTTAATTCTGTCGGCAATAACGCGACCTTGCTTCTTAACATTCCGCCCAACAAAGAAGGTTTAATTGCAGATGTTGACGCACTTGCATTAGATTCGTTTGCAAGGCTTTTAAAGAGAACTTTCCCTGAAAATCTTGCGGAAAACAAATTCGCAAAAGCAACAAGCGAAAAAGACGGTACTCATAACGCAAATAATATTCTTTCGGATAACGAAGAATATTGGGAATGCAGCGGTGAAGATAAAACTCCCGAAATAATAATTGATTTAGGTGAAATAAAAGAAATAGACAGCGCTGTATTTATGGAAAATATCGCGACCGGTCAACAGATAGAAAGGTTTGAAATCTTCTATGAAAAAAAGCCGGACAGATTTAAAAGAATCAGCAAACAAACCGTAATAGGATACAAGAAAATTGTTCCGTTTAAAAAAGCTGTAAAAACGAGCAGAATTAAAATTAAAATTACATCGTACAGAGTTAAAGCAACCCTTTTAAAGGTTGAGCTTTATAAATCAAAATAAGGTACAGCTATGATAAGTATTAAACCTGATTTTTTCGGAAGTTTTTCGTGCATTGCAGATAAATGTTCGGACAGCTGCTGCATTGGCTGGGAAATAGATGTTGACGAAAAAGCTCTCTCAAAATACCGAGGAATAAACTCCGACTTCGGTGAAAGACTGCAAGGCAGTATTTCATCAGATAACACGCCTCATTTCATTTTGGGCGGAAATGAACGCTGTCCTTTTCTGAACAGCAAAAACCTGTGCGATATAATCATTAACTGCGGTGAAGAATACCTGTGTGACATTTGCCGTGAGCATCCCCGCTTTTACGAATGGTACGGAAATTATAAAGATTGCGGGCTCGGTCTTTGCTGTGAGGAAGCTTGCAGACTGCTTCTGAGTTCCGATGAGCCGTTAAAATTCATAAAAGAAACTGATGAAACGACGGACGATAATGAAATTGACAGTGCTGTGGCTCAACGGATTTTTGAAATAAGAGAACATATTTTTAATATAATTTCCGACAGAAAAGCTTTGACTCTCTCACAGAGAATTAAACACTGCTGCGATTACATTAACACTTTGCAAAAGTCCTTCGGCTGCAAGAGTTCCTGCGAGATAAAGGATACCGTTAATGAAATTTTTGAAATTATGAAAATGTCTGAGCCGTTTGATGACTCGTTTCCAAAGTTTCTAAACTCTTTTTCATTTGACAAATTACGGAAAAGCAGGGACAAAGCCGAAAGCAAATACGAAAGGTTATTTACATATTTTGTTTTCAGACACTTTATTAAAGCAATCTATGATAACGATTTAATTACTCATTTTAAAGTATGTATTTTACTTTTAATAACAGAGCTTTTGTATGAAGAAAGCAGTAAAGAATTATCCACGCTTGATGCAGTTAAATATATTTCGAAGCAATTTGAATACAGCGAAGAAAACACAGCTCTTTTAGAATTTGAATGTGCTGACAACAGAAAGCTGAGTTTTGAAAATCTTGTTTCCTGTTTGAATTATCTTTTATAGACTTTTTATTAACTCTGTGATAATATAATTAAAAGGGGTGTTTAATATGAAAAAATTGAATCTCAATAAAAACATTATTAAAAAAATTATTTTGGTACTCGTAATTGCATTGGCAATTTTCCTGATTGGTGTAGCTATAAGATTTTACGGCTATTACCCTCATTTCAAGCGTCATCAGAAAGCAATTACATACACTTCACAGCCCGCTGACACCGGTACTATCCGTGTTATGAGCAGTAATGTTCGTTGTATGAATCCAACTGACCTTGGCAAAAAAAGCTGGTATTACAGGGCTGATTTGATTATTAAAAACATTGAAAATCAAACGCCGTCAATTATCGGCTTCCAAGAGGTTACAAAAAAGCAGTATGCTTATCTTACGGAGTGTCTTACCGGCTTTGACTCGGTAATTGAATACAGAGATACTTCCAAATTCTCGGAAGGTTGTCCTATTTTCTACCGTACAGATTGCTACAAGCTCATAGACAAAGGCTCATTCTGGCTGTCCGAAACGCCTGAAAAGATGAGTAAGGACTGGGATTCAGCCTGTTACAGAATTTGCAGCTATGTTATTCTCGAAGATCTTGCGAGCAACAAGCAATTCGTTGTATTCAACACTCATCTTGACCATGTCAGCGACGAAGCAAGAATCAAAGGAATCGGCGTTGTACTCGACAAGATCTCACAGTTCGGCGGTCTTCCGAGTATGATTATGGGCGACTTTAACGCAGAAGAGGGAAGCACAACTTACAACAATGTTACTAAGGATTTCTTTGATGCAAAGTATCAAATTGAAAATCCAATGATTTCCTGCACATATCAGAATTTCGGCAAAGCGCTTGACACCGAATGTATTGACTACTTTATGATTTCAAAAACAGGTATTGAAGTAATCGATTACAAAGTAGTTACCGATACTTTCAACGGTGTTTATCCGTCTGACCATTTCCCGATTTTTGCAGAATTCAAGCTTTCATAAATATTGCTTTCAGATAAAAAAGTACCGTCGAAACTTGACGGTACTTTTTCACTATACAATAAAAGAGAGGTTGCACCAAAAGTACAACCACTCTCTTATTGAACTGAATGTTTCATTTCATAGAGTTTCTTATCTGCAATACTCATTATGCTGTTCTGATCGTCACCGTCTTTAAAAAACTGCGCATATCCAATACTCAACGATAGCTTATATTCTTTTTCGCTCAGAGCATTTGTTAAATCAATAGCAGCCATTATTTCTTTTATTAATTCTTCAACCTCTCGGTCACTGTTTCTCTTGCAGATAATTGTAAACTCATCACCGCCGTAACGGGCAACAAAATCACCTTTCTTGTCACAAACAGATGTTAAAGCTT
>CAMFTS010000022.1 GCA_945988915.1 uncultured Clostridia bacterium | reverse complement strand
ACAAAGCGCTTGAATTTATGGCAAAAAGTCTTCGTGACAACTGCGGACAAATATTGACTGCCAACGCTGTTGATATGGAACAGGCAGAAGCGAACGGACTAAAAAAAATAATGCTGGACAGACTTCTTCTTACCAAAGAAAGAATCGAAGGTATGGCAAAAGGCATTGAGGATATCATTTCACTCCCCGACCCTATCGGTAATATTCTTTCAGAGGTTGAAAGACCTAACGGAATGAAAGTGCGGAAAGTCACCGTTCCGCTCGGTGTTATTGCCGTTATTTATGAGGCAAGGCCGAATGTGACCTCCGACGCCGCCGCTCTGTGTCTTAAATCGGGAAATGCCTGCATTCTCAGAGGCGGTAAAGAAGCAATAAATTCTTCAAAAGCCATAGTTGATGCTCTTCGCGGAGCATTGAAAAGTGCAGGACTTGACGAAAACTGCATTTGCCTTGTCACCGATACTTCAAGAGAAAGTGCAAATGAGCTTATGAGAATGAACGGGTTAGTCGATGTGCTTATTCCGCGCGGCGGAGCAGGTCTTATAAAAGCCTGTGTTGAAAATTCAACCGTCCCCGTTATAGAAACAGGCACAGGCAACTGTCATATATACATCGACAAAGATGCTGATATTAAAAAGGCAGTCAGCATAGTATTCAATGCAAAGACTTCGCGTCCGTCAGTCTGCAATGCGGCTGAAAGCCTGATAATACATAAAGATATCATAGAAGAAGCTTTACCTTTGATTAAGGCAGAGCTTGACAAAAAGAATGTTGAACTTCGCGGTGACGAAACGGCGCGCTCGGTTGTAAGCGATATTAAAGAGGCAACCGATGATGATTGGGGCACGGAATATCTCGACTACATTATGTCGGTTAAAACCGTCAGCTCGCTTGACGAAGCAATAGAGCATATTTCCGATTATTCAACAGGTCACAGCGAATGTATCATAACAGAAAACAAAGCCTCTGCCGAGGAGTTTTTAAACAGAGTTGATTCTTCGGCTGTTTATCTCAATGCAAGTACGCGTTTTACTGACGGCGGTGAATTCGGATTCGGTGCGGAAATAGGTATTTCTACTCAAAAACTGCACGCAAGAGGTCCGTTGGGACTTCCTCAGCTAACCTCTTTCAAATACAAAATTTACGGTAACGGTCAGATAAGATAACAAGGAGTTAAAAAACATGGCTAAAGATATGAAGACAGATGAAATCCTTGAAATGTTTGAAAAAGATAAAGCTGTAAATAAACCGGCTGAAAAATCTGTGAACAATTCAAACAAGCCGAAAAAGAAGAAAAAAAGAGCGCATCCCTGGGCATTCCCGCTCGGTCTTGCCGTTTTCGTGCTCTCAATTATCGGTGCAGTTACAATTATTGTCGCAGGCATAGGCTCGGCTAAAAAAGCCTTGATAAAGGTAAAAAACATTGACGAATACAACCGTATGCTTATTCCTGTCGTTATGAATGATCCTGATACCTTTGACGACCTTTCAAAAGCAGATATGAGTCAGCTCCTTGATATTTCAATCTGGGCAATACTCAAGAGCGACCTTGCGCCCGACACCTATTCATACAATGACAGCGGAATGATTATCCCTGAAGAAGATGTTGCGAAGCAGTTTGAAAAGCTTTTCGGAAACAATCTTGCTCCTGTTCATTCGACAGTTACAGGCTTCGGATATGAATTTACATATGACGCGGCAAGCAAATGCTACACAATTCCTCTTACCGGTGTTGCCCCTGTTTACACGCCCGATGTTATAAATGTCGAGAAAAAAAGCAATACAATTATTCTTACGGTTGCATACCTTGCCGCAAACGGTTGGGCACAATCAACCGACGGAAAAATGGTTGCTCCTTCACCTGATAAATATATGAAAATCACCTTGCGCGAGGGTGATACAGGATATTATATAAGCGCAATACAGGCTACTTCCACACCTGAAACTGCGGTTACAGCACCCATAACGGTAATTGTTGAGCCGACAGAAACTACTGTGCCTCCCATTATCAATGATACTAAACCTCAGGTGACCGAATCAGAAAGCGAAACCTCATCGACAGTTCAAACGAGCACGGAAGCACAAACGGGTACAACCGAAACAACTTCCGCATCCGGTGAAGAAAACACAACAAAAGCAGAAGTTCAGACAAGTATTCAATAAATTATTAGGTGATAACAATGATTAAAATTTCCCCATCAATTCTTTCCAGCGACTACGGCAAGCTTGCACAGGAATTAAAAAGAATGGAAGACTGCGGAGCCGATATGCTTCATATTGATGTTATGGACGGTCACTTTGTTCCTAACATCACGCTCGGAGCTCCGATAGTCAAGTGTATAAGAAAAGCAAGCGCTCTCACCTTTGATGTGCATCTTATGATTTCGGATCCTTACAAATATGTCCCTGATTTCATAGCGGCAGGCTCAGACATAATTACATTCCATGTTGAAGCAGACAGCGATATTGAACAAACTATCGATTTAATAAGAAAATCGAATGTTAAAGCGGGACTTTCAGTTAAGCCTGACACTCCCGTTGAAACAGTTTTTCCGTTTCTGGACAAGCTTTCAATGGTTCTTGTTATGACCGTTGAGCCGGGCTTTGGAGGCCAGTCCTTTAAAGAAGAAATGATGCCTAAAATCAAGACTCTCAAGGCAGAAATCGACCGAAGAAAGCTTGACATTGACATTCAGGTTGACGGCGGGATAAATTCCGAAACAATATCCGTAGCAGCAAATGCCGGCGCGAATGTTTTTGTTTCGGGCAGTGCAATTTTTTCAAGCCCCGACCCAAAAGCAACTATTGCAGATTTTAAAAAGAAAGCAACGGTTTAACACTTTCGCATATAAGAGAATAATGCTCTTTTATTTGAGCGCAAAGCATTTTATCGCACTCAACTATATTGCCGAATTCAAGGCACAGAGTCTTTAGATTATTATTGTCTAAAGCGTTTTTTGCAATTTCAAGAGCATAACTCTCGCCGTTTGAATACAGTTTCATCTGCGGCTTTTCATCAAGCTTTGACAGCATTGTCATCAGACCTAACAGAGAGTTAATATCGGTAACGGTAACTATCATTTTATTACCGTCGCAAATTCTTTTATTCAACTTGTAATACTTTTTTTGCACAAGTGTAATTATCACTAAAACCGAGCCGTCATTTTGCGAAATGGCATCAATGTTCAATCTTGATAACGGCTTCGCGGTTTTCAGTCTTAACTCCGAAATTATGAGCAAATCCGATACAAGTTCTCTCGTTTGACTGTTTTGAATGTCTATGGAATTATAATCAAGGCAATAATAATCCATATCCTGCTTGGTAAGCTCTGCAATGAAACGGTCCTTTGAATTTCTATGTATTTTCATATTTAACCCCCGAATTATTCTATAAATATAATCATATTGCAAACGAAAAATGTGTGCAACGAACAAATTATGGAAAGAGGTGATTCTTGAGAATGTCCGAAAAAGCAAATGAATTAAAAGAATTTGAGATTTCAGCGGAAAGGCTTGCATTTACAGATACGCGTAAATATATGTTTGATATGTTGCTTTTACTTACTGCGCCCGCAATAATGGCGTGGTACTACTACGGTGCACGCGCTTTGTGGCTTATATGTATTTGTGTAATCACTTCAATTCTAACGGAAAGTATCACTGCGGCTGTTATAAAGACGAAATCGCATATTTCCGATTTATCGTCAATAATTACGGCAGTCAGCATAGCTTTGTGTATGCCCGCTTCTGTTCAATGGTGGATACCATGCCTGGCTACAATATTTGCAATAGCCGTTGTAAAACTGCCGTTCGGCGACTCAAGAAGCCTTTTGTTTCTTCCGTCGGCAGGCGGTATTGCCTTTGTAACAATCTGTTTCCCGGAAGAAATATTTGCTTATCCTGTAATTCCTCAGCCGGTTGACAGCCTTGCAGTTTTCGGAAGCGAAAACTTCGTTTCGGGAGAGTCTATTACTTATATGCTCTCTCAGGGCAACTCTATCGGCGTAAACATAGTAAATTATATTGATATTGCCGTAGGTAATGTTCCCGGCCCTATGGGAACAACCTGTGCCGTAGCTATGCTCGGCGGTTTAATATATATGCTTTTCAGAAGACCAAAGGGAGCGGTTGTTTCTGTATCCTTCCTGACAGCCTGCGCACTCTTTGCCGCAGCTTTTCCGAGAGTCGGCACAAGCAGGACTATTTCCGTTATTATGGAGCTTTCGGGCGGTTTGCTGTTCTTTTCCGCACTCGCCTTTGTTTCAAATGAAACCATTGCACCGAAAAGATTTATTTCAAGAATATGTTACGGCGTTTTCGGAGGACTTACGGCAATGCTTTTAAGAAGATACAGTCCTCTTGAAGAAAGCACGGTCTTTGCCGTTTTGCTTATGAATTCCGTCTCAACGGTTTTCGACTCAAAGCTTCCTGTAATCGGACTTGAAAAAAAGCATTTAATTAAGCAATTAGAAGAAGCCAAAGAAGAACAGCTCCGTCTTGAAAAAGAGTTGGAAGAGGTTGAGAAAGCGCAAAGAGCAGAAGATGAACTTGCTGAACTAAGCGCAAAAATCGAGTCAAAGCGTTCAGCTATGGTTCAATCCATTTCGCAAAGTATTCAAAGTCAGGCTATTCCCGAATTGGAGGATATCCCCGATGAGATTCCTCTTGACGCTGAAGACGAATCCTCAGCCGTTCCTGATGAGAGCAAAGAACAAGCTCAGGAAGAATACATTGACGATGATATTCCTACCTTGCAGGATATAGGAGAATTAGCAACAAAATACGAGCTTGATGTTTTATCGTTTGACGAAAAATCTCAAAACGGAGGTGACTCCGATGAGTAACAACAGCACAAGCACTATAATTAAAAGTGCCGTAATTAAGAATCCGGTTTTATTTGAAGCAATAGGTATTGCCCCTGTTGTTGCTATGGCTACAAGCCTTAAGACTGCAATTATGCTCACGACTATAACCGTAATTCAGATGACCGTAATCGAATTGGTAACCTGCAGATTTTTAAAACTGCTTAAGAGCCGTTTTCGTGTGTTGGTATATGCTGTTTTAGGTGTACTGATAAATATACCTATGTTTTCTCTCTTTTCATATTTTGCACCGAACGAAACGGCAAAAGTCAGTATTTTCCTGCCCATTATTGCCGTCAACTCTCTGATTGCTTTACACTGCGAAAGATTTGCGGTAAGGCACGGCATAAAAGACACCTTGATTGACGCTCTTTCTTCGAGCTTCGGCTACGGACTTATTGTTTTGCTGACAGGCTTAATCCGAGAAATACTCGGTTCCGGAACTGTTTTCGGTCACGAAATCGCTTTGCAAATCAGACTTTCGGGTTTGTTGCTTCCGTTCGGCGGGTTCCTCGTATTAGGCTTTGTATCAGCATTATTCAAAAGGGTAATTAAAAAATCTTATCCCGACGAAAAGCCTGAAGCCGCTTTTAATCTCTCGGAAATTTCACAGTCGCATTTTGACAACATAAAAAATCTGTTTGAAGAAGATTTCAATCCTTTCGGTGAAGACGCCGATGCGGAAGCTGAAACAAAAAACACATTCAAATTTAAACGCATCGAAAAAAGTTCAAGAGATAATAAGCCGAAAAAGGAAAAAGTCAAGAAAGTCAAAAAGGAAAAGAAATCGGAAAAGGAATTATTAAACAAAACAGAATGCAAAGAAATACCGGTTGATAATTCACAAAAGCTTTTTGAAGAAATATCATCAAAAGAAGAAATACCGGTTCCCGTAAAAGAAAACATTATGTCCGACAGCAAAAAGTATGAGTCCGAGTTTGACGATTTACTTTCCGAGCTTGAGCTTCATAAGAGCAAAAAAGAAAAGGACGGTGACAACAAATGAATATAATTACCGGTCTTTTCACAGCCGCGCTGTATGCCATGCTGTTTCAGAATTTTATATTTACGGGAGGCTACGGTGCTTCCGAGGCAGTAAGAATGTCAGCAAAGCCGAAACAGCTTTATCCTATGACTATTCTTATCACCGTTTTCTCAACTGTTGTTTCGGTTATCTGCGTATTATTGGAACAAATAAATGCAATACGCTCTCTCGGCACTATCGGACATTCGCTGATATTTATTGCCGTGTTATCAGTTGTATATCTTGTTGTTCTGTTCTTGGTGGCGAATGTATTGGGTGCTAAAAAAAGAACTGTAAGGCGTGTCGGCATCGCTGCGTTTAATACACTTGTTCTTGCAGTGCCTTTTATAAATTACCGGGCTGCCTTTTCAATTATTGAAGCTATCGGCTCGGGACTCGGCTCAGGACTTGCCTTTGCCATCGCAGTATTAACAATCAATATAGGTCTTCGCCGCCTTGACCAATGCAAGAATATTCCCGAAGATTTTAAAGGCACTCCCGCAATATTTATTTATGTAGCTATTCTGTCGCTTGCTTTTACAGGTATTTCAGGCAGAGGATTAACTTTATAAGGATACGATAAAATGTTATTCAACTCTAACAGACAAAAGCCGAGAAAAAGGAGTTATTATCCGTTTTCAAAGAATTATCCCGGTAAACGCGGTAATTCATATGATATCGGCGAAAGCAGAACGAGAAGAGAAAAAGACGAAAGAAATAACATAATTTTCTATATCTCGCTGATATTTATTTTTGCAGCAGTATTTGTTGTTTCTTCGGTTGCCATTAGGCTGTCCGGAAGGCCCATAAAGAGCACCGTTGACACAAAAGCCGCTGAATTCAACGGAGCATATAAAGCTGTTTATATGCCTGATGAAGCTCTTGACGGCGGTATCGCGTATGATCTTTTCAGAACTGAGCTGAGCAACTCAGATGCGAATGCCGTTGTCATCGACTTTAAATCAAATACAGGTATGTTGAATTATGCCTCTGCCGACAAAACTGCATTAAAAATCGGCGCTGCCCGTGAAGAGTATTCCAACGCGCAAAAAATAATAAATGATTTAAAAACAGGCAACTATAAAATTATTGCAAGAATTTATTGCTTTGAGGACAGAATTGCAGCTTCTATGATTTCGGGCGCAGGAGTTCGTGAAAAGGGTTCAAATACCGTCTGGCTTGACGAAAGCGCACAGAACAACGGCAATCCCTGGCTTAATCCTTATTCTTCGGCTGCAACTAATTATTTAATAAGCATAGTAAAAGAAAGCATTGATTGCGGCGCAGATATGATTTTACTTGCATCTGTTTCCTTTCCGTCGGGTTCAAGGCTTGAGAATGCAGTATTCACAACAGCTGAAGACGCTGTGCCTAAAAACGAAATACTTCTCAAATTCATTAAAAAAGTTAAAGCCGTATGCGAAGATACTCCTGTTGCTGTTTATATGCCTGCCGACAAGGCTCTCAACGGCAGTAAAATGCTTTATGACGGCTCCATTATCGACAGCGCTGCCGACTATAATGTAATAGATTTCAGAACAGAGTCCCTGTCGGACGGTTTTGAATTTAACGGCAAGGTATTCACAAAAGAGAATTTCAGCGAAAATTCTTTGATACAGACAGCCATACCTGCTTTAACCGACGAAGAATCGGAAAGCTATCTGAACAAAACAATAATTCCGATTATTAACGATAAAATATATATTTCAGCACTTGAAAACCTCGGTGTATCAGATTATATTCTTATAATTGAATAATTCTTGACAAAAATTTCCGGTTGTGATATTATTTGTTAAAATAATTAAATTGCTCCTGAAGGGGAGTAGCTTTTAACCGACAGTCAACAATTCCCGTCTTTAATGACTGGTTGTCGGGCCAATTAGGTAGCAAGACCTTCGGCAGAAATGCCGAAGGTTTTTTAATATTTATATTTATTAAGGGTAGAGGTGTAAGAATTGAAACATTATCTTATGTCAACCGAAGATGTACTGCAAACCGTAAACAGTACAGAACACGGTCTGAGCTCACAGGAAGCAGAAAAAAGACTTACGGAAAACGGCAAAAACAAGCTTGAACAAGGAAAGAAGAAGTCTATCTTCAAGAGATTGCTTGAGCAGTTTGCAGATCCTATGATAATAATTCTTATCGTAGCTGCGGTCATTTCAGGCATAACTGCCGTTTTTGAACACGAAACGCCATCAGATGTGATAATAATTCTTATCGTTGTTCTGATAAACGCAATTCTCGGAGTTTATCAGGAAAGCAAGGCTGAAAAAGCCATTGAAGCTTTACAGGAAATGGCTGCCGCAACCTCAAAGGTCATCCGTGACGGAAAGGTTATGCAGATAAAAAGTGAAGAGCTTGTTGTCGGCGATGTCATTCTTCTTGAAGCCGGTGACGCAGTTCCCGCAGACGCACGAATAATTGAATCTGCAAGCCTCAAAATTGAAGAGGCGGCTTTAACGGGAGAATCTGTTCCCGTAAACAAATTGATGGATGTAATCAATCTCGGTGAGCTTAAGGATATTCCTCTCGGCGACCGAAAAAATATGATGTATATGGGTTCATCCGTTGTTTACGGCAGAGGCAACGCAGTTGTTGTTGCAACAGGTATGGATACTGAAATGGGTAAAATCGCCGGTGCTTTGGCAAACGCCCAGGACGGTCAGACCCCGTTGCAAAAGAAGCTTTCACAGTTAAGCAAAATTCTGAGTATTGCTGTTATCGGTATTTGTATTTTTATGTTCGGTTTCGGTATTGCAAGACAATACTTTACCGGTCAGGAAATAGGTATTGACTTCTTGCTTGATACCTTTATGCTTGCTGTTTCACTCGCAGTTGCCGCAATTCCTGAAGGCCTTGCGGCAGTCGTAACGATTGTACTCTCCATCGGCGTTACAACCATGTCGAAAAAGAATGCCATTATAAGAAAATTGACAGCAGTTGAAACACTCGGATGCGCACAGATTATTTGCTCCGACAAAACCGGCACGCTCACTCAGAATAAAATGACTGTTGTTGAGCATTATTCCGATGACGAAAAGACTCTCGCAACAGGAATGTCGCTTTGTACCGATGTAAATATAGACGAAAACGAAAATATACTCGGTGAGCCGACAGAAGCCGCTCTTGTAGCCTATGCATTAAAGCTCGGCATAAATAAAAACACTATGCTTCAAAAGACACCTCGCGTTGCCGAAGCGCCTTTTGACTCAATGCGTAAAATGATGACAACAGTTCATCGGTTAGATAACGGTTTTATGCAGTTTACAAAGGGTGCGCCCGACGAAATATTAAAGTGCTGCACAAAAATTCTCAAAGACGGCAAGGTTGTACCTATAACCGAGGAAGACAAAAAAACCGTTCTCAATAAGAATAAGGAATATGCAGATAAAGCCTTGCGCGTACTTGCTTTAAGTATGAAAGAACTCAATTCTGTTCCTGAAGACCAAAGCCCTGAAGCTCTTGAAAACGAACTTGTTTTCGTCGGTCTTGTAGGTATGATTGACCCTGTTCGCCCTGAGGTAAAGGCTGCTATTGAAGAATGTGCTTCTGCAGGTATCCGACCGATAATGATTACCGGAGATCACAAGGACACAGCAGTAGCTATTGCAATGGAGCTCGGTATTATTTCAAATGCCGATGAAGCTCTTACCGGCGCAGAATTAAACGAAATCTCCGACGAAGAATTTGAAGAAGCTGTTACAAAATATTCTGTTTATGCCCGTGTTCAGCCCGAGCATAAGGTCAGAATCGTAAACGCTTGGAAAAAGCGCGGAATGATTGTTGCAATGACCGGCGACGGCGTAAATGACGCTCCTTCGATTAAAAGCGCGGATATCGGTATCGGTATGGGTATTACAGGCACAGATGTTACAAAAAATGTTGCCGATATGGTGCTCGCCGACGACAACTTTGCAACTATCGTTTCTGCCGTTGAAGAAGGCAGAAGAATTTATGATAATATCAGAAAATCAATTCAATTTCTTCTTGCTTCGAATATGAGCGAAGTTATTTCCATTTTCTTTGCGAATATTCTGGGCTTCGTCATTCTTAAACCGGTTCATCTTCTTTGGATTAACCTTGTCACCGACTGTTTCCCTGCACTTGCTTTAGCAATGGAAAAGGGTGAAAAGGATTTAATGCACCGTGCTCCGAGAAAGTCAAACGAAGGCGTTTTCTCAGGCGGAGTAAGTATTGATGTTCTTTATCAGGGCGTAATCGTTACGCTTCTGACAATGGCGGCTTATTTCATCGGTCACTTTATGGAAGCAGGAAGATTTGAAATAGTAAATTCAAACGACGGTATGACTATGGCATTCCTTACAATGTCAATGTGTGAAATCTTCCACTCATTGAATATGCGTTCACAGCGCGGCTCGGTTATTTCAATGACTTTGCACGGAAACACCAATAAGTATTTGTTAGCCTCAACCGTAGGATCATTTATTCTTACAACAGCAGTTATTTATATTCCTTTCTTAAGCAACGCATTCGGCTTTGAAGAAATCAGCCTTCAGGAATATGCAGTAGCGCTTATACTTGCATTCCTTATAATTCCTATTGTTGAAATAATCAAAGCTATACAGCGTGCCGTAAGCAAATCAAAAGCTTAACCTCTATAACAACACAAAAGGTGTACTGAATTTCAGTACACCTTTTTCTTTTTCTGTTTTAATATCCGAACTGTTTCAGAATCCTTGAAAGCCTTGCAAGAGGAAGACCGACGACATTAAGGTAATCGCCGTCAATTTTTTCGACAAGGACAGCGCCTTTGCCTTGAATACCGTAGGCACCTGCCTTATCCATAGGTTCGCCCGTCAGCACATAATCATCAATTTCTTTTTCTGACAATCCGTAAAATTTTACATCGGTTTTCTCTGCAAATGTTATTTTTTTCTCTTCGTCCTGAACACAAACGCCCGTATAAACCGAATGAATCTTTCCCGAAAGCATTTTCAACATTCTTTTGGCGTCTTCTTCACTTTTCGGCTTACCCAGAATTTTTTCGCCAAACGCCACCACCGTATCGGCAGAAATTACAACTCCGCCGTTATCCTTTTTTACGGCATCGCCTTTAAGCTCTGCAAGAAATTTTACTGCCTCTTCGGGTGAAATCTTTTCCGGCAAAGTTTCATCGGCATCGGCGGTGATTATTTCAAATTTATAACCGGCATTTTCAAGTATTTCTTTTCTTCTCGGCGAACCCGATGCAAGTATCAAACCCATTATTTCTCACCGTAAACTTTATAATATGTTTTTACAATTCCGACCTGTGTTTTGCTGTCGCGAATTTCGTTATTCATAACCATTTGAAAAGCTTTCTTCAAAGGGATTTTTTTAACCTCAAGAAATTCGTCATCATCCAGCTTCTGTTCTCCGAATGAAAGGCCTGTTGCCAAGTACATATGAATTATCTCGCCGCAATAGCCGGGAGTCGGATAAAGCTTGCCTATATCCTCATATTTCTCCGCAACTGCGCCTGTTTCTTCTTTCAACTCGCGTTTACCCGCTTCAAACGGGTCTTCGCCGTATTCAAGTTTGCCTGCAGGTAATTCTAATAATCTTTCAAAATAAGGATATCTGAACTGCTCTACAAAAAGCAGCTCGTTTTCATCGGTAAGAGGAGCAATACAAACACCGCCCGGATGTTCGACTACTTCACGGACCGAAACTCTGCCGTCGGGCATCAAGGCATCGTCAACTCTGAGCTTAACGATTTTACCTTTGAAAATATATTCCTGTTTTAACGGCTTTTCTGTCATATCCATAATATTTTCACTTCTTTCGGAATATTATTTATTATTTAATATGTTTGGACTATGAAAGGAAACAAGTTATGATTACAGAGCAAAACAACTTTAATTATATCAGTCTTACTAACTATATATCACAAATTTCAAGCAGATTTTCATTTGCGGAAGTCTCAGTAATTGCTAAAACATGGTGCAAACGGGATATCTTTTCTCTTTCCCTCGGAAGCGGTAAAAAATCCGTTCTGTTTTTGGGTGGTATGAGCGGTACGGATTACATAACCCCCGCCCTGCTCTTACGCTTTTTTGAAAGACTTTGCATATCCTATAAAAATGATTTGAAAATTTCGGCAGTTAAGACCTCAAGCATTTTGAAAGAACAAAAAATCACCGTAATTCCCCTTGTAAATCCGGACGGAACGGAGATTTCTCTTAACGGTACAAGCTGCGCAGGAGCTTTCTACGGGCTGGTAAATAAAGCGTTGAATAATGAATCTCACTCTGTATGGAAGTCTAACGCAAGAGGTGTTTCTCCCGACTTGAACTTTGATTTCAACTTTCCCGAATCGGAATTGCACAACAAGCCGTGCACATTCGGGAACTACGGACCCACGGCAGAAAGCGAAAAAGAAACAAGAGCCATAACAGAATTTATGGATTCTGCCGACATTAAATTTGCTGTTCTTCTGTCAGCGAACGGAGAAAAAATAATATATTCTCCTAATCAGGAAAATTCCGAAAACGCTTTAATGGCTCAGATATTCAAAAGCATAAGCGGATTTGACACCGAAATGCGCAGTAAAGAAGCCTGCACAGGAAATTTTTGCGAATGGTTCTCACACAAGTACAACCGTCCGTCGTTTGAATTCTCATTCAACAACTTAGGAAAAGCTGATATTGAAGAATTCGATAAAACATATCACAAAAACGAAGAGCTGTTAATGCTTTCTGCCATTCTCTGATTATTCGGAATATTTTTTAATCAGTTCTTTGTAGTGTCTTCCCTTTTCTTCAAAGTTTTTATAAACATTGTAGCTTGAAGCCGCAGGAGATAATAGACAAATTTTATCTAACGCTGTAACTTCATATGCTTTTTCAACTGCTTCTTCAAGGTCAGCCGCTTTTATCACGGTTTTTTGAGTTCCTTTTTTAAGCATTTCATCGGCAATATTATGACCTGTTTCGGGTGTCCCGATAATATTTGAAACTGAGCAGTTCAAAAGATAATCTACAAATTCGCTGTAATCTATTCCTCTGTCTTTGCCGCCGATAATAAGCGTATCAACCTTTTTAAGTGCCTCAACCGCACATTCAACAGCGTGAGGAATTGTTGCAATACAGTCATTGTAAAATGTAACACCCTTATATGTTCCGACCTTTTCCATTCGGTGCTCAATACCCGAGAAATTCTCAACGCCCTTTTCGCAGGCAGAGTCATCAGCTCCGAAGATTTTAGCCGCATTGTAGGCAAAAAGCACATCCTGACGGTTATGCTCGCCTAAAAGGTACTCATTTCTGACTTCAAACGGAAGCTCGCCGTCAGCCTTAACGCCGACTTTGTGTGCGGGAGTTACAGACAAATCAATGTATTGACTGACGCCTTGTGTTGCGTTGTAAATAAATGAATTGTTTTCTGTCTGATACCTCATAATATTAAGCTTTGAATTAACATAACCGGCGAAACCGCCTTTGTAATGGTCGAGATGCTCTTCGTAAACATTTGTAAGAATAGCAATTTCCGGTGATTTTCTTGTAAATTCAAGCTGATGAGATGACATTTCAATAACGGCAACTGTATCCTCCGTCAGTGTATCAAGCGTTTCAAATACAGGAACACCGATATTGCCGATAAGTCTTGCGTCATAGCCTGCCGCTTTGAGCATCTCATATGTCAGGGTTGAAGTTGTCGTCTTTCCTTTAGAACCTGTAATGCCAACCTTGTGACAGGGTGCAAAGCGCAGAAATAAGTCCACCTGACAGCTTACTTCCGTATTTTCTGCAACTTCGACATTTTTAAATGAAATTCCGGGGCTTTTCATTACGAGCTCAAAATCATTAACGCAGTCAAGATAATTTTCACCGCTGATAATTTCAACATTTTTGTCGTCAACTGTGATATTATTCTTATCTGCAATTACAAGCTTTTTCTCCGGCAGATAATCTCTGATATATTTCAGTGTTGACTGTCCCTCTCTGCCAAAGCCAAGAATAAGAACAGACTTATTATTCAAATATTCAATAATTTTCGGCAACATTTTTATACATCTCCATTATTATTTCAAGAAAATCGTCAGGCGCATTATTCATAGGATTGTATTCATTTAGTAAATTATTGTCTATTGCGCTTGTATCGGCGTTTTCTTTAAAATACTGTAAAAGTTTCGGAAGCTTTCTGCCCTGTTTGTCAAACTTGCCGGCAAGTCTGTCGAGAGCAAAAGCAAACTCTGTTTTTGTACCCACACATTCAAAAGGTTTTAATTTTGTAAAACCTGCGAGTCCGTCGAAATCCGGTTTCATTTCTTCGTCATCAAGCATATCGTTGCCGAAAATCTCAATAAGCTTGTCATAATCCATAAACGGCGAAAGAATTGTAAATACGAACAAGCATTTTGCACATTTTCCGCACCAGATATTTTGTTTGCTTCCCCTGTTACAGCTTCGGAATGTTCCGTGATATTCGGGGAGTTGAGCAAACATTTTTGCAATCTGCAATTCAGAAAAAGCTCTCAACAAGCTGAAATACTGAATTTCACCGAAAATATTTCTTTCAACATACTTTGAAAAATCACATTCAAATTCATAAGATTTTGAATACTGATGATTTACCTCTGCGCCCTCTATATTTGATTCATTTGCGCTTGATTCGTTGGAAAGCACAATGTAATCCGCACCGATTAAGTATGCACAGTAAAGCGAAAGGAATGCAACAACAGCGGAAAACGGAGTGTGTCCGTTTAAAAATCCTTCCGAATTCAGCTTTAGCAAATTTTTATCTATCGTTCTGTAAGTCCTGACAATATCTTTTTCTCCGTATCCGGCGCTTATAACGGTATCGGTTCTCGCCTGCTGGTCATTGACCGTAAAAAACTTGTTTTTTTCACCGAATTTTTTAAGGAGCGATGCAGTAACACAGCTATCCTTTCCGCCACCGACGGGAATGAGATTCAACTGTGCCGAAACATATTTGTCATGACAGCCGCAATTGCAATCGTGAGAATGTTCTGTTTTCTCTTCTTTTAAACAATTTATCTCCATAAAACTTTCTTCGTCGGTTTCAATCCCGTTAATATAAAAGAATTCGGATAAGCCCCTGAAATAGAGCTTTTTCCACCACTCAATATCCTTTTCGGAAAGATATCCGCATTTAATTTCAACGGTTTTGGGACAAGCACATTTCCAATAGCTTATCAACTCAACCATACCGAGATTAAAAACAATTTTCTGTGCAGTTTTTGAGTCAAAGGCATTGATTACATTAAGATTTTCAGTCTTGATTTTCGTTGTCGGATGGAATTCGCAAAGTCCGTCTATCGAAAAATCGAATTCAATACCGATAAAGCCGTCATTTTCGGAAAGATGCCAGCCCTCATATGTAAAAGTATTATATTTACCGCGTAATTCATTGAATTTTGTATTTCCCAAAAAAATCACTCCAGATTATTAATCAATATATTATACTTTTTATATCAATAAAAATCAAGGTGAAGTGTGTCGTAAGTCAAAAAACAAACAATATATTTACTTTT
>CAMFTS010000021.1 GCA_945988915.1 uncultured Clostridia bacterium | reverse complement strand
TTTTATCCTTAGGAAGCTTTACGGTAACGGTTGTGCCTTTTCCCTTTTCGCTGACAATTTCGACTTCTCCGCTCATTATATTCTCAAAGCGTTCGGAAATATTTTTAATTCCGACATGGCTTCTTGAAGTGTCGGTATCAGGATTATTAACATCAAATCCGACGCCGTCATCCTCGACGCAAATATAATAATTATCTTTATCGTCATAAGTCGATATTGTCACAGAACCGCCCTCAGCCTTTTTGGTAACCCCGTGTTTTATTGCGTTTTCAACAATGGGCTGAACGCTTAAGGTCGGAACATAGAAGTCTTTGCATTCAATGTCATAGAAAATTTCAAGCTTATCACTGAAACGAAGCTGCTCAAGGCTGCAATAATTCTTAATATGGTCAAGCTCTTCCGAAATCGGAATGGGATCGACCTTTGTCAAGCTGTCCATATTACCGCGAAGATAAAGCGAGAAATCAATTACTGCGGTTTCAGCTTTTTCGGGATCACGCCTTATCAGCGATTTGATTGTATTCAAAGCATTATAAAGGAAATGCGGTTGAATCTGCGAAAGCATTATTGAAGTATTTGCCCTTTCAAGCTCTCTTTCAAGCTGTTTTGATTCTAACGCATAATCGTGCATTTTTTTAATTCTCTTTGCATGGATTATCGCAGTAGTAAAAACGAATATTGCAAAACAAACAGGCAAAAATGCAGAACACGGGAAAAGAATTATTCCGTTAGAATAAAGCATATCAACAGCTAATCCGACTATCACAAACATATAGGATAAAAGATAAAGAAAAGCATATTCTGTATTTCTGCACACTTCAACACACAGCTTATTAATTATGAAAATGTCTATAATCATAGAAAAAAGTTGGAAAATAACATAATAGTATGTGTCAAAAATTGAATTCGGCAAATAATTTAATCCTATTGCTGTTGCTAAAAATACGAAGCTGAATGCAACGAAAATATTATCTTTAACTTTTATTTTAAGGCACTTTGTTATATAAATGAGCGAAATAAGCTTAATGATAAATGTTGATATAAAAGTGAAAACACTGATATCCTCAAAGCTCATATTAAACAGCAGAGGCTGAATTACAATATAACTCTCATTTGTTATGAGCAATCTTATCAAAAGCACAAAAGAAAGCACGGGAAGCCAGAGAGAATAAAGCTCTTTATTTACCGAATACTTAAGTATAATGAAAAGTATCGCACAGAAAAGAACTATTCCGCACAGCACATATCTCAATGCCACAATCGAGTTTTCGTGTATGTTTTCGGCATTATAATTTGCAAGGTAAACAGGCATATAAATACCTGAATTGTTCTGAGCCGAAATCTCAACAACAATTTCATATTCGCCGCCCTTTTCAAGCAGAAACGGCAAAGAATCGTGTGAAGCGGTGGACCATATTTCATTCTCAGTCTTTGAAACATTACCGCTTGCTGTAACAAGCGTTCCGTTTATGAATATTCTGTAAGCACTTGCAATATTGGGAATGTAAACCGTAAGATAGTTGTTTGAATCGGGATTAACAAGTTTACATCTGTATGAAGCATAGCCGCCGCTGTCAAAAGTACCTGCCTCATCAATAACACTTGACCATGACTGAGGCACATCAAGATATGCAGTCGGTTTAGGTTCTTTTACATTATCTGTAATTATTAGAGAATTGTAGAAAAACTCCCACTGTCCGTTCAAGCATATGCTGTTTGCCGTATCAAATTGCACTTCCGACAAATCGAACACCGCGTTATCGACATAACAGCTTTTTTTCTCAACTAAGAAGTTACCTATGAATAATGTTCCTAAAATTACAGCGGCAAGCACGGTAAGCATTGCTATAAGAAGCAAATTGGATTTTGCTTTACCGATAAACATTGATTTAAGTTTGCCCACCGTTTTCACCCCTGTTTTAATTTTTGACCGTAATCATACATTGTAATTATACAGTAAAACAAAGAATAAAACAAGAGTTTTATTGCAAAGTCAGTTGACAACAAAGAATTATAAATGTATAATTTTTAAGATTATAATGGATTAATATGCAGTTTCATATTAATCGCTAAGGAGATATCATTATGGAATGGACAGGACTTAACGAATTAAGAGAAAAATATTTGTCATTCTTTGAAAGCAAAGGACATTTGCGTCTTGACAGTTTCTCTCTTATCCCCAATAACGACAAGAGCTTATTGCTGATAAATTCCGGTATGGCACCTATGAAAAAATACTTCACCGGTGAAATCACTCCTCCGAGAAAGAGAGTTACAACCTGCCAGAAATGTATCAGAACACCTGACATTGAAAATGTGGGTAAAACAGCAAGACACGGTACTTACTTTGAAATGCTAGGCAACTTCTCGTTCGGTGATTATTTTAAAGAAGAGGTTATTCCGTGGGCTTGGGAATTCTGCACAAAGGTTATGGAAATTGATCCCGAAAAGCTTCACGTTACCGTTTACGAAGAGGATGACGAAGCTTACGACATCTGGACAAAGAAAATCGGTGTTGACCCGTCGCATGTTTACCGTCTCGGCAAAGCAGACAACTTCTGGGAACACGGTGCAGGTCCTTGCGGTCCCTGCTCTGAAATCCACTATGACCGCGGTGAAAAATACGGTTGCGGTAAGCCCGACTGTAAAGTAGGTTGCGACTGCGACAGATATATGGAATTCTGGAATCTTGTTTTCACACAGTTTGAAAATGACGGCAATAACAACTATACAAGACTTGCTCATCCTAACATTGATACAGGTATGGGTCTTGAAAGACTCGCATGTATTTCTCAGGGCGTTGACAATCTTTTCGAAGTTGATACCGTTCAGAATATCATGAAACACATTATGAAGATTGCAAATGTTGAGTATCATAAGGATCCCGAAAAAGATATTTCTCTTCGTGTTATTACTGATCACATCAGAAGTACAACAATGATGATAAGCGACGGAGTTATGCCATCCAATGAAGGCAGAGGCTATGTTCTTCGCAGACTTTTAAGACGCGCCGCACGCCACGGAAGACTTTTAGGCATTGAGGGTACATTCCTTTACAAAGTTGCCGAAACAGTTATCGAGGAAAACAAATCGGCATACCCCGGTCTTGTTGAAAAGCATGATTTTATAATCAATGTTATCAAAGCTGAAGAAGAAAGCTTTGCAAAAACTATTGATACAGGTCTTATGATTTTCAACCAGATGATTGAAAATCTTGACGGCACCGTATTAAGCGGTGAAGACGCATTCAAGCTTTCAGACACATACGGCTTCCCTATTGACCTTACAAAAGAATTACTCGAAGAAAAAGGTCTTACTGTTGACGAAGCAAAATGGGCTGAGCTTGTAAAGGAACAGAAAGTTCGTGCAAGAGCTGCACATAAGGGCGCAGGTGCTGAAGCATGGGAAGGCACAGGCAGTGCTACAAAGGATATGGACAAGACTGAATTTACAGGCTACACCGAACTTTCGGCAGATGCTCTCATTAAGGCAATTATCGTTGACGGTGAATGTAAAGAATTCGCCGTAGCTGACGAAAATATAACGCTTGTTCTTGACAAGACCTCTTTCTATGCCGAAAGCGGCGGTCAGGTTGGCGATACAGGAATTATTTCAGGTGAAGGTTTCACATTCGAGGTTACATCGACGACAAAGACTCACGAAGGCGTAATTCTTCATCACGGCAGCTTAAATGACGGCGAATCAGTTAAACTCGGCGACAAGGTTTCAGCTTCGGTTGACAGAAAAACAAGAGAAGCTACCATGAGAAACCATACGGCTGCACATCTTCTTCAGGCAGCTTTGAGAAAAATACTCGGCAGTCATGTTGAGCAGGCAGGTCAGCTTGTTAATGCAGAAGAAGTCCGTTTTGACTTCACACACTTCTCCGCTTTGACTTCCGAAGAGCTTAAAGCAGTTGAAAACGAAGTAAATGCTTCAATTATGGCAGCTGTCCCTGTTGACACAAACGAAATGCCGATTGACGAAGCTAAGAAGCTCGGTGCTATGGCTCTTTTCGGTGAAAAATACGGCAGCATTGTCAGAGTTGTTAAAGCCGGTGAATTCTCGACAGAGCTTTGCGGCGGAACTCACGCTAAGAATACAGGCTGTCTCGGTTTATTCAAGATTGTTTCCGAAACTTCAGTTGCTTCAGGTGTAAGAAGAATTGTTGCTGTTACAGGCTACAATGTAATGAAATATATTGACAAAACAAATAACGAAATTATGAACACTGCTGCGGCTCTTAAGCTTTCAAATGTATCCGATATTGTTTCAAAGGCTGCATCAACAGTTGCAGAGCTTAAGGAAACACAGAAAGAGCTTGAATCTATAAAGGCAGAAATCGCAGCTTCGAAGGCATCTGATCTTCTAAAAAACGCTGTTGAAATCAACGGAATTAAGCTAATAGCTTCGGATTTAGGCGAAGCAGATGCAAACGCTCTTCGTTCAATGTGTGACCAAGCTAAAGAACAGGGCGACGATGTTGTTGCATTATTTGCCGGCAAGAATTCCGAAAAAGGTACTTGCTCATTTGCCTGCGCAGTTTCAAAGAGCGCAGTTTCAAAGGGTGCTCACGCAGGTAACATTGTTCGTGAAGTTGCAAAGATTGCAAACGGTAACGGCGGCGGTAAGCCTGACAGTGCTATGGCAGGCGCAAAGGATATTTCAAAAATCGGAGAAGCTCTTGCAAGTGCGGCCGATATTATTAAATCAATGACAGAATAAGGTGAACAAAATGAGTGATTGTATTTTTTGTAAAATCGTTTCAGGCGACATTCCTTCAAAAAAGATTTTTGAAGATGAGCTTTGTTATGCTTTCTATGACATAAATCCTCAGTCGGATGTTCATTTCCTTGTAATTCCGAAAACTCACGATATGCAGGCTGTCAAGGATATCAATGAGGCAAATTCGAATGTTGTCGCTCATATTTTTGAAGTTATAGCTGAATTAACTTGTGAAATGAACATTGATTCTTACAGAGTTATTACAAACTGCGGTGAGGGTGCAGGTCAGACGGTTAAGCATCTGCATTTTCATGTTTTAAGCGGTGACAACCTGAATGAAAATCTTGTGTGATTTATGAAAAGAACACTCGCTGTTACAGGTTTTACAATGCTTGGAACCCTGTTGGTGTTCTGCAATATACAAAGTGTTAAAGCGATATGCGTTGCTGTTACGGCGGCGTTTATCGCTTTGTTATTTTGTCTGTTTTTCCAAAAGACAAGAGAAAACAAGACTCTTCCCACAGTTTTTGCTTTTATGATAATTTCATTGCTTATATTATTGATAAGCAACAGGAATTATTCCGCTGTTTCACAAGCGTATAACGGTAAAGAAATATCGGTTTCCGGTTATCTCACCTCAACGCCCTACAAGCAGAACGGCAAGAATTATTACATAATAAAAACAGAATCCGTTAACGGAAGAAATGAGAAAATCAATATCAGAATTGTATCTTCAAGCCCTATTGATTTTAAGCCCACAGATAAAATCACCGCAAAGGTAAAGGTTTTCCTTTTGGGCGCAGACGATGAAACATACTTGAATTATTACAAGTCAAAGGCGTTAACTCTGGGTGCTTTTCCGACCGGCGAGGTAGCCGTACAAAACTCCGCAAGTATCAGAATAGACAGGCTTATTCTCCTTTTACGAGAAAAAATGAAGAATTCAATTCTGCACCTTCTCCCAAATGACTACGGTGCGGTAATAACAGGGCTTGTACTCGGTGACAAAACAAATTTAAGCGAAAAGACTAAAAATGCTTTTCGTTTTTGCGGTGTTTCTCATTTATTTGCGGTTTCGGGTCTTCATATTACTGTCTGGTCAATGCTTTTCTTCAGAATTATCAGCAAACTGAAAATGTCAGTCAAGAAAGCATCTGCTTTTTCGGTTTTATTCTGTGTTTTCTTTATGGCACTGACGGGGTTCAATCCTCCGGTTGTCCGTTCAGGTTTTATGATGATAATGATTTATATTTCAAACCTGATTTCGCGTGAAGCCGACGCGTTTAATTCCATAGGATTATCCCTTACCGTTATGCTTATGATTAACCCGTATGAAGCTGTCAGCATCAGCCTGCTTTTATCGGTGCTTGCAACAGTCGGTATTCTGACTGTGTCTGCTCCGATTTTATCCGTATTAACTTCAAAACTTGACAGAATAAAAAACAGTAGAATAAAGCTGTTCATTTACTCTGTGATGTCAATTATCAGCGTCAGTATAAGCGTATCTGTTTTTACTGTTCCGATATATATTTTCACATTCAAGTCAATCAGCACCTTGCAAATTCTTTCAAATCTTCTTATGGTTTCACTCGGCACACTTTGTATGGAGATTTCGGGCTTTGCAGCAATACTTTTGGTAACAGGACTTGGCGCCGTAGGTAAGCCTTTGCTTATCTTAGCAGGCATTATGTCAAAACTATTGACTCAAATTGCATATTTACTTTCATCATACAGATATTCTCTTTTTCCTCTTGACACCGAATTATCTTTAGTGCTAATCATCATTTTTGCCCTTGTCGGTATAATAATGTATTTAATCAAATATAAAAACAAGAAAGTAATTACGATTTTAAGCGCTGTTGCAATAGTTATATTTTCAGCGGCTAATCTTACAAGCTGGTTTTCAAGCTACGGGAAGCTGAAGCTGTCTGTCGCCGATGTCGGAAACGGTACTGCCGTTGTAATGTCCTACAAAGGAAAAAATATTGTTTTCAGTTGTGAAGGAGAATACTTTGCAGAAAGTGCAATTTGTGATATAATGAATATCTACGGCATAAGTACAGTTGATTATTTATGCTTACCCGACGGATTTTCACATTATGAACGGATACTTGACGGCTACAATGTCAAAGAGATATATGCAGATGATGTGAAAGCTTTTGAAAACATAAGATTATCTTCTGCAGTTAATAAAACAGACCGAAATGTTATTTGCATTGACGATTTGACCTTGGGTATTACAGGATCGTTTGCGCAAGTAGTTTTCGGAAATACAAACATATTGATTCTGTTTTCGGACGATAATCATTCAATAAATTACGATTGTGATATTCTGATTTATAAAAATCATATTCCGTCAGGTGTAAATACAGAATTTGCAGTTTCAAGCTGCGGTAAAAAAACATTCGGCAATTCAGATGATATTTATTATGTTTCCGAAAACGGAGGCATTTCTTTAAAAATCGAAAATGATAAAACTTTTAAGTATCGGAGGGTTAGTTGATGCCTGAAATCGACGAAGCAATACTTAAAAATCAAATAAAAGAGCATAAATTTGCCAATTCTTATCTTATATACGGAAATGAGCCTTATTTAAAACAGCACTATGCAAATCTTATTGCAAAAAAATGTGTTACCGAAGGTATGGAGGGCTTCAATCTGCGAAAATTTGACGCTGAAAACGGTAACGATATTCAAGAGCTTATTGATTCAACAGACACTCTCCCCGCTTTTTCCGAGTACACCTGTACTTTGATGAAGGATTTTCCTGTTGACAGTTTTTACTCTTCAGATAAAAAGCGTTTCGAAGCTTGGATAAAAGAAATGCCGGAAACCACTGTCGCTGTCTTCTGGCAGGATACAGGAGAGATAAATCCGAAGAAGAATTCAAAATGGAAAAGTGTTATTTCTGTTTTTGCAAAATACGGCTGTGTTGTTTGCTTTGACAAAATGGACAGAAGCTCTCTTGCAAAAACAGTTACGGGCGGACTAAAAAAACGCGGAAAAGATATTGACAGAGATACTGCTTTCTACTTAATTGATACGGTCGGAAATGACTTAAACATACTTCTGAATGAAGTTGAAAAGCTTGCAAATTATCAAAAAGGAAGCATTATTACAAAAGCCGACATAAATGCAGTTTGCATAAAATCACTTGAGTCAAATATTTATGATTTATCAAAAAGCCTTTTTTCAAACAATATTGAGCGTTGCTTTAAAATATTGAACAAGCTTTTTGAGGACAAGGAAAAGCCGGAGATAATACTCGGAGTTCTCGCCGGTAATTTCATTGATATTTACAGAGCAAAGGCTTCTGTTTCTGCAGGAAAAAATGCTGATTATTTAAAGGATTTTTACAACTACAAAAACACGGAATTCAGGCTCAGAAATGCTGCGAGAGACGCTTCAAGACTTGACCTCGCTTCTGTCAGAAAATGTATCGGCTTGTTAGGTGAAGCCGACAGACAAATTAAACTTCGTACCGTTGACGAAAAGACTGTGCTTGAAAGATTGCTTATAGAGCTTTACAGAACAATTAACTAACGGAGTAAAATATGATTAAAATCAATCAGGCGGTAATTGTTGAGGGGAAATATGACAAGATCAAGCTTTCTTCAATTATTGATGCAGTTATAATCGAAACCGAAGGCTTCGGTATTTTCAAAGACAAGGAAAAGCAAAAGTTAATAAGGAAGCTTGCCGATAAGAAAGGAATTGTAATTATGACCGATTCGGATTCAGCAGGATTTGTTATTCGTTCTTTTTTGAGCGGTATTGTCAGTCCGGACAAGATTACACATGTTTATATTCCTGATATTCTCGGCAAGGAAAAGCGTAAAGATACACCGTCAAAAGAGGGCAAATTAGGCGTTGAGGGCGTTGATGTTGAAATTATTATGGAAGCGCTTGAAAAGGCAGGAATAGGCGGAGAAAAGCTCGAAAAGGGCACTGTGCGAAAGCTTGTAACAAAAACGGATTTCTTTGATGACGGTATAAGCGGAAAAGATGACTCTGTCAATAAAAGGAAAGCACTTTTAAAGGCTCTCGATTTACCCGAGAATTTAAGCGCTAACGGAATGTTAAAAATAATTAATACATTTATGACTTATGAAGATTACAAACAAGCTGTAAAAGATATTTCAAATTCGGAGGACTGAAATGAAAAAAGCTGTTAAAATTTTAGTTGGTGTTATTTCATTCTTTTTCACCGCAATTTCTGTTTCGGAAGCTTTGAAAAAGAAAGAAGAATTAGAGAGAAACAAATAATAAAACATTTTTGAACGGAGGTGCATATATGTTTTCAAGGGTTACAAGCATTGGTCTTTTCGGTTTGGAATCTTACCGTGTTGATGTTGAAGCCGACCTTTCGGGCGGTCTTCCGAGATTTGATGTTGTCGGTCTTCCCGACGCGGCTGTCAGCGAATCAAGAGAGCGTGTCCGCGCGGCTATCCACAACAGCGGTTTTGATTTTCCCGTTTCAAGAGTAACTATTAACCTTGCACCTGCCGACATAAAAAAGGAAGGCCCTGTATATGACCTTCCGATTATGATTGCATTGCTTAAAGCAACAGGTCAATTACGCGTAAACACGGACGGCTGTGCATTTATCGGCGAGTTGTCCTTAAGCGGTGAGATACATAAAATCAACGGTGTTCTTCCCATGGTAATCAGAGCGCAGAAAGAAAGCATTGAAAAGATATTTGTTCCCTATGATAACCGCCGTGAAAGTGCTGTTGTTAAAGGAATTGAAGTATATCCCGTTAAGACCGTGAAAGAATTACTTGACCATTTAAACGGAATAAAAGAAATTGAACCTGTAACCGAAGAAGATTATATTGAAATGCTGACGCCCTTAGGCCTTCCCGACTTTTCTGATGTTAAAGGTCAGTATCAGCCTAAAAGAGCGCTTGAGGTTGCTGCGGCAGGCGGTCACAATGTTTTGATGATAGGCCCTCCCGGCTCGGGCAAAAGTATGCTTGCAAAAAGAATACCGTCAATTTTGCCCGATATGACATTTGACGAATCTCTTGAAACAACGAATATTTATTCAATTTCGGGTAAACTCCCTGACGGAATTTCTCTTATGAAAGCCCGTCCTTTCCGTTCTCCGCATCACACCATTTCTCCTGCAGGTCTTTCGGGTGGCGGTACTGTTCCCCGTCCCGGTGAGATATCGCTCGCTCACAACGGCGTATTGTTCTTAGACGAATTGCCTGAATTTTCGAGAAGCTCTATGGAAATACTCCGTCAGCCTATTGAAGACGGCAAAATTACTATTGCAAGAGTTGCGGCAACATATTCTTATCCTTGTTCTGTAATGCTTGTAGCGGCTATGAATCCTTGCCCCTGCGGAAATTTCGGGCATCCTACAAAGCCTTGCACCTGTCCGAAAGGCGCGCCTGCAAGGTATCTTTCAAAGGTCAGCGGTCCGTTGCTTGACAGACTTGATATTCATATTGAGGTGCCTGCCGTTAACTATGACGAGCTTTCTTCAACGGTTAATGAAGAATGTTCTGCCGATATAAAAAAGAGAGTAAATGCCGCAAGAAAATTACAACAGCAAAGGCTTGAAAATACAGGTATCAGCTGTAACGCGAAAATGACTGCCTCGCTTACAAGAAAGCATTGTCAGATTACTGAAGAAGCCTCAAAGGTTTTGAAAGCTTCTTTTGAATCACTCGGGCTTTCTGCAAGAGCATATGACAAGGTATTAAGAGTTTCAAGAACTATTGCAGACCTTGAAAATGATGAAATTATCAATTCGGAACATATACTTGAAGCAGTACAGTACAGAAGCCTTGACAGAAAATTCTGGAAAACATAATATTAAAATCAATTTGACCGACAAAACACCCCCAAACGATTTTGGAGGTGTTTTTCATTTAAGCGTAAAACTATTATTCTGTTTATGTTTGCATATCGGTTAAACAGCTTACCATTTTGTCAGCACGAATAAGCCGTGTCTGTTGCAGTAGCAATAAAGCTTATACATTCCGTTTATTTTAAAGCGTGCTTGAGCATTTCCCTCGGGATAGAGCTTAACTATTTCAACTGAATCATCATTAGCTTTTGCAATAAATGAAATATGATGCTCCTTACTCATTTCGTGATTAACCGTTACATAATATTCATCTTCAACTTTTTCGACATTTATAAGATGCTCATTTTCGCTTTCTTCTGCTTCAAGAAACGGCAAAGTAATTCCGCAACAGCTTACAACTGCTTCACCCGTGCTTACAATTACATTTCCGCAAATCGGGCAAACATATAATTTTGCTTTTTTCATATTGAATGAACGGTTTTTATTTGTAACATCATTACCGGACATCAGCTCAATTACCGAAATGCCCAAAGCATCGGCAAGCGATTCAATCAGCGTAATATCGGGATATCCTTTTCCCGTTTCCCATTTGGATACTGTTTTGTCGCTGATGAAAAGCTTTTCTGCCAAATCGGACTGCGTCATTTTTCTTTCTTCGCGTAGCTTTTTAATTATAGCGCCCGTTACATATTGATTCATTTTTTCATCTCCTTTTCGCATTTATATTAACAGTATTTTCGGAAGGTTACAACCTACGGAAAGTAGATATGAAAGCAGGGATAAGCCTTTGCCTATCCCTGCTGTTTTTATTATCAAGCATTGTATAAATCTGTTGAAAGATATCTTTCGCCCGTATCGGGTAAAAGTGCAACTATTGTTTTGCCCTCATTTTCGGGGCGTGAAGCAACAACTGTTGCCGCATAAAGTGATGCACCTGATGAAATTCCGACCAGCACACCGTCTGTAGCGGTTATCTTACGGCTTGTTTCAAATGCCTTTTCGTTAGGTACGGTTATAATTTCATCATAAATGCCTGTGTCAAGAATTTCGGGAACAAAGCCTGCTCCGATACCTTGAATCTTATGCGGTCCCGGTTTGCCCTGTGAAAGTACGGGTGAAGTTTCAGGCTCAACGGCAATTATTTTTACATTCGGATTTTTCTCTTTAAGATATTTGCCTACACCTGTAAGCGTACCGCCTGTTCCGACGCCTGCAACAAATATATCAACCTTACCGTCTGTATCGTTCCATATTTCCGGACCTGTTGTTGTATAATGAGCCTGAACATTTGCAGGATTTACAAATTGACCTGCAATAATACTACCCTCGATTTCTTTGTGTAATTCTTCAGCCTTTGCGATTGCGCCGCTCATACCCTTTGAGCCTTCTGTAAGCACAAGCTCCGCGCCATATGCTTTCATAAGAAGCTTTCTCTCAGCGCTCATTGTTTCGGGCATTACGATAATAACCTTATATCCCTTTGAAATTGCAACCGAGCATATACCTATACCGGTGTTGCCGCTTGTCGGCTCAATAATTGTTCCGCCCTCTTTGAGTCTGCCGCTCTTAACAGCGTCTTCAATAATTGATTTTGCTACTCTGTCCTTTACGCTTCCTGCAGGATTAAAATACTCAAGCTTAACCAATAAACTTGCTTTCAGATTATTGACTTTTTCATAATTCTTAACCTCAAGCAAGGGCGTTTTACCGATAAGTTCTGAAAGGCTTGAATAAATATTTGACATAGTAAATGTTCCTCCTTATATAGTATTAAATGCATTATCAAGGTCAGCAATTATATCATCAATATGTTCTGTTCCTATTGAAAGACGAATTGTATTCGGTTTGATATTCTGATCCGCAAGCTCTTCTTCAGTCAGCTGTGAATGAGTTGTTGTTGCCGGATGAATGACAAGTGATTTCAAATCAGCAACATTAGCAAGAAGAGAGAAAATTTTAAGATTGTCAATGAATTTATGAGCTTCCTCCTGTCCGCCCTTAATTTCAAATGTAAAAATACTTGCTCCGCCGTTCGGGAAATAGCTCTGATAAAGCTCATGGTCGGGATGATCCGGAAGTGAAGGATGGTTAACCTTTTCAACAAGAGGATGCTTTGAGAGATATTCAACAACCTTCTTGGTATTCTCTGCGTGGCGTTCAAGTCTTAATGAAAGGGTTTCCGTACCCTGTAAAAGCAAGAATGCTGCGAACGGTGATATAGTTGCTCCCTCGTCACGAAGAAGAATTGCCCTGATATATGTAACAAATGCGGCGGGACCTACTGCATCGGCAAATGAAACGCCGTGATAGCTCGGATTAGGCTCTGCAATAGGTGCATATTTTCCGCTCTTTTTCCAATCGAACTTACCTGAATCCACTATTACGCCGCCGAGTGTTGTTCCGTGGCCGCCAATAAATTTCGTAGCGGAATGAACAACAATATCTGCTCCGTGTTCAATCGGTCTTATGAAATACGGAGTTCCGAAAGTATTATCTACAACAAGCGGAATACCGTTGTCATGAGCAATTTGTGCCAATGCATCTATATCGGGAATATCGCTGTTCGGATTACCGAGCGTTTCTATATAAATTGCTTTTGTTTCCGGCTTAATTGCATTTTTCACTTCGCTTAAGTCATGAACATTAACAAAGCTTGTGTTAACGCCGAATTGACTTAATGTATGCGCAAGAAGATTATATGTGCCGCCGTATATTGTTTTTTGTGCGACAATATGGTCGCCTGCCTGTGCAAGTGCCTGTAAAGTATATGTAATTGCTGCCGCACCCGATGCAACTGCAAGAGCTGCTACGCCGCCCTCAAGTGCCGCAATTCTTTTTTCAAAGACATCCTGAGTTGAATTTGTAAGTCTGCCGTAAATATTGCCTGCATCGGTAAGATTAAATCTTGCAGCTGCGTGTGCTGAATTATGAAAAACATAAGATGTTGTTGCGTAAATCGGCACTGCTCTTGAATCTGTTGCGGGATCTGCCTGTTCCTGACCTACATGAAGCTGTAATGTTTCAAATTTATAATTGTTACTCATTGTTATTACCTCTTTATAATTAGTATTTTTAAATAGTTGTTTTTATAATAATTTATAAAGAGTTACACATTCGACTGTTTCTCCAGTTGCACTGATGAATTTTTATCTGTTCTGATTTATTCATTTCATCACGCCTCCGTTTATTTTATGTATTTCCTATCGGATAAGTATGGAATTACTATAACACTAAAGTAAATATTTGTCAATAGATATTTTAAAAGTTTTTTAAAAATAATTAAGACCCCGATAAAACCATCGGAGCCTTATTGTATTAACTTATTATCTTATATTCATTTTAGTATTGAAACTGCTGAAAGAATACTCTTTTCCATAGCTTCCTGTCCGTATTTGTCAACTTCGGCTTTGTTCTTTTCACCGTGAGTAAGACAGCCTGCACCGCCTATACATCCGCCGACGCAAGCCATACCTTCAATGAAGTTAGCATCAAGCAAATTCTTTCTCTTTTTAAGCAAAGCAGTTCTGCACTCTTCGATACCGTCGCAAGCACAGGCCTTTAATTCGAAGTCTATATTTTGTTCCTTCAGTCCTTCTGCAACTGCATCTGAAAGTCCTCCGCTTCGTGCAAATATTCTGCCGTAATAAGAAGCGTTGTCGAGCACTCCCTCTTCAAGCTCTGTAATCTCAATATCACGGCTGTCAAAAAGGGCTTGTAATTCCTCAAAGGTTAAAACTGCGTCAACATACGGTTTAACCTCTTCAAGCTGTGCTTCTGCTTTCTTTGCCGTGCAAGGACCGATGAATACTACCTTTGCATTTTCTGTTGTTTCTTTTATGTACTTTGCGAGCGTAGTCATAGGTGATAAGTTATGAGAAACATGTTCCAACATATCCGGAAATGCCGTCTGAATGTATCTGACAAACGCGGGACAGCATGAGCTTGTTAAGAAACCTTTTTCTGCAAGCTCCTGTGACTCTTTTTTCGATACCATATCCGCACCGAGAGCAGCCTCGACTACGGTATGAAATCCGAGTTCTTTAAGTCCTGTTACGACCTGACCGAGCTTTGCATACCTGAACTGACTCGAAATTGACGGAGCAACAATAGCATATGTTTTATAATTCTTGCCCTTTTCACCGGCTTTGAGAATATCAATAACATTAAGTATATAAGATTTTTCCGTAATCGCTCCAAACGGACACTGATAAACACATGCGCCGCACTGAATACACTTGCTGTTGTCAATAATCGCTGCGTTGTCGTTTTTATTGATTGAGATTGCCTTAATTTTACAGGCATTCTGACACGGACGCTTACGGTTTACTATAGCTGTATATGGACAAACCTTTGCACACTGTCCGCATTCAACACATTTTGACTTGTCAATGTGTGCTACATGGTTATGGTCAAATGAAATTGCGCCGCGCTTACATACATCTTCGCATCTGTGAGCAAGACAGCCACGGCAGGAATCTGTTACCTCATAACCTGCCGCCGGACATTCATCGCAAGCAATATCTATAACCTCAATTATGTTCGGATTCTCCTTGTTGCCGCCCATGGCAATTTTTACTCTTTCCTGAAGAATTGCTCTTTCCTTATAGACACAGCATCTCATTGTCGGAGTATTTCCGGGAACAATAGCTTTCGGAATTTCAAATACATTTTCAAGCAAGGTGTCATTCCACGCATGGCGTGCAACTTCTCTCAACACCTTGTACTTTAAATATTGAACTTTTGTGTCAAACTTTCTCATATTCTCATCCTCTAAAAATAACTTACCTTTATATGCTTACCCATTTGCTTAAGGCATTTTGAAAGCTCCTCAACCAAATTCATTTTGATATTAAAATTGATAGGAAGGTCCGGATTCTGATGTGCGGGATTCACGGCTCTGCCGACATAGAAATTGATATCTGTCGCTTCCTCAAACAATAATCTGCAAATAAGTGAGGCGCCGTCATTTTTGAAATTCCAATGCTCATACAATTTATTTTCTTCAAGGAAATCTTTTGCATATTCCAAAACTTTATTTATTGTAATAACACCTTCAGTAACCAAATCAACGCCTTCAAGCTCTGCTATCGGCGGAACATCGGAACACTCAAAATTAAGAGTTGCTCTTACGGGTTTACCGAGATATTTTGAAGCGATTGAAGATGTTGTACCGCCGCAAATAATGTGCTTACCTTCCTTTGAAAAGAACAGCGACATCATTCTGTTGCAGTCGTCCCGGTTTGACGGAGGTCCGAAGAGCAAATTCATCGGTACTCTTTTACGGATTTTGATAACACAAGCAGTTGCGTCGTCACCCGGCTTATCAGCGTAAAGACTGTTGCATTCGTCAACTAAAATTGTTGATATAGTCTTTGCCGTATAACCTATAGGTGCAAGTGCTTCAATAAATGTAATGATATCTTCTCTTTTCCATCCGA
>CAMFTS010000020.1 GCA_945988915.1 uncultured Clostridia bacterium | reverse complement strand
ATTCGATTGATGACAAGCCGGCAGTACAGTTGGTTAACCAGGTTATCAACAATGCTATCAAGGCAGGCGCATCTGATATTCATATTGAGCCTCTTGAAAAGTATTTGAGAGTTCGATTCAGAATCGACGGTGTTTTGCAGGAAATTATGCAGAACTCAATAAAGCTTTTCCCATCAGTTGTTTCGCGTGTTAAGGTTTTAGGCGGTATGGATATCGCTGAAAAGCGTATTCCTCAGGACGGTCGTGCTACTGTAAGATTTGAAGACAGAACATTGGATATTCGTATTGCTACAATGCCTACGGTTTTCGGAGAAAAGATCGTTCTCCGTCTTCTTGAAAGAAGCCAGGGTGTTGTTCAGCTGAAAGATTTGCATTTCTCAAAGCGTCAGTTCCCCAGATTTGAAAAAGCAATTCATATGCCTTACGGATTTTTGCTCGTTACAGGACCTACAGGTTCCGGTAAATCTACGACTCTTTATGCTACACTTGATGAAATCAGCTCAAACGATAAAAATACAATTACCCTTGAAGACCCTGTAGAACGCCGTATGGCCGGTATTAATCAGGTACAGATGAACAACCGTGCCGGTATGACCTTTGCAGCAGCTCTTCGTTCGGTTTTGCGTTCGGACCCCGATATTGTCATGGTCGGTGAAATTCGTGATGCGGAGACTGCCAAAATTGCTATTGAAGCATCTCTTACAGGACATATGGTTCTTTCGACATTGCACACAAACGATGCACCGAGTGCGGTTACCCGTCTTGATGAAATGGGCGTTCAGCCGTTCCTGACAGCATCATCGCTTGTCGGAGTTCTTGCACAAAGACTTGTTCGTAAGCTTTGTCCGAAATGCAAAGAAGAATATGAAATCAGCCGTGAAGACATTAAAAAGATTATTCCGGATTTTGATGATTACGGTTATGAGGGCGACAGCTTCAAGCTTTATAAAGCTAACGGCTGTATTACCTGCAACAATACAGGTTATAAAGGCCGAGAAGCCGTATTTGAATTCCTTACTGTAACGGAAGAAATGAAACGCCTTATCCTCGACAGAGCAACGGTTACCGAAGTTAAGGCTCTGGCTTGCAGTCAGGGTATGCATACACTTAAAGACGAAGGCATTTATAAGGTAATGGAAGGCAGAACCACTCTTGAGGAATTGATGAGAGTTATCGTATAATTGCCTATGGCACCACTTTATAGGAAGGTGATTTATATGAAGACAGCAAAGTTAAAAGAGAATAACGGATTTGCTATTGTTTCAGTAGTATTTTTGTTGTTTGTCCTTTCTTTGATGGGAACAGCTATGTTTATGTATAGCGTTACAAGCTTAAGATCTGTCAGATATTTGTCAGACAGAAAAAAAGCTGAATATCTTGCGCAGGCAGGTGTTGAAGCTGCTTCATATGCTTATCAGCTTGCTGTAAAAAGTAACGAATCAACGGCAGGCAGGCTTATTGCAGGTACAAGTGCTGACGGCAGTATAATTGATTCAAACAGAGTTTATCTTGTTTATACAACGGCACAAGGCTATCAGTATGTCGCTTCTGACACTGACGGCTCTTGCTCAGGCTCATATTCCGATGATGAAATTATGGGCTATTATGAAGTTCAGATTGAGAGCAAACCGAATAACAGGGTGGAAAAATCCATTCAGAACAGTGCTGTTGAAAACAACCTTCAAAACAGCGGCTCTGAAGGTCAGGGCTTCAAGCAGTACCTTATTGAAATAAACGAAGGGCAGAGGGTGTTTACCGCTGTCGGCCACTCTTACGGCAGTAACGCTACCGCAACCAAAAAGGCTTATATTGCCGAACCGGCACAGGCAATGAATAAATATTATGATATTGAAACCGGTATTATTGACGGCAGTATTGGCACAGGAACAAAAACACTTACATACACATACGAAGAAAACGGAACGGTTAAGACCGAAACACAGACTGTTCCGATAGCTAATACAGAAGCATTTTCCGTTCTTGGCGAATATAAAACAGGAACGGTATTGAATGTCAAGATTGACTTATTTAACAACATTCCGATTCTCGGCAAGTATATCGGAATTACACTTGAACAAGGCATACCGATCAGTCAGAGAAGTATTCCTATTCTTATGGGTTACACATCGGGCAATATGGTGCTTAATCAGCCTGATTCAGGCGTTGTTAAGTTTAAAGAAGGCCAGGATAATGTAGTTACCTTTGTAGGATCAACCAATGTATTCGTTAATACGAATATCGATGTAACTCCGACAAGAAAACATTTCAATACGCTGTATCTTAAGGGAAACAACATTATTATCAACGGCGATATAGAGATGTATGTTTACGGTTTCCAGAAGATGAGACTGTTCCAGAACACAGCAAACCTTATCAACTTGTTTGCAAATAATTATTGCCTGGGAAATGTTGTTATAGGTACCCCGAATCCGGAAAAGGCAACAAATATGGACCCGGTTAATAATGATGACATTTACAGCTCATACACCTACAAGCTTCAAGGTGAAGGCTCAGGAAGTTATGTAGTTGATGAAAAAGTCAAAGGCTACGGTAAATGCGGTAAGGTATTCTTTGGCGGCGATGTTTTTGTAAATGTTCAAATTCCGAATGTCGGAACATACAGATATAAAGCTTTTTCATCGGGGGATACATATTATTATGATGATAATCTTCCCGCATATGTCGGTGCTCCTGCCGGTTACGGAATCGATCTTTTCAAGTACTTTATCGACTCCGCTATTGCGTCCGGCAGATATTCTGACAATGTTAACGAGAGACTCGGTCAGGTTATGGCGCTTTACTATTCATCCGGCGGACAGAAGCCTGTCAGTTATGTAACGGGTGTTGAAGACACCAACGGAAAAGCAACAGGCGTTATTAAATATAATGCAATGAGAAAAATCGATATGAGCAAGTTCAGTGAAGATACTTATGCGTCACTTATTCCGCCTGATCCAACTGACGCAACTGCATTGAACTGGATATTAGCGTAAGGTATAATGCTGAATTCTGAAAAAGGAGGAAAACTTATGAAGAAAAGAATAAAAGTCACTGAGAATGCACTTAGATCTCGTAAGGGTATGACACTCACAGAAGTTCTGGTTGCCATGACTTTGCTTGTACTTATAATTTTCGTGTTTACTCCGGCTTTCTTGTCGTATTTTAAAAATATACGCACAGCAGGCGAATTAACAAAAAAGACATATGAAAGAGCCAGCCTTATGGAACGTCTTGTAGCAAATAAAGGCGGCGGTAATGACATCGGTTATGAAACAGTTGTCACCAACGTACCGCTTAAGCTTTCTGCTGCGGGTTTTACTGATGTTGATTTTTCAACAGAAACATACGGCAAAATCAAAGGACGTCTTGTTTCTGAGAATCTTAACCGGGGCGATTCGTATGCTACATTCTATGCTGCAAGCGCAAGCAACACTATGATTTGCTTCCCCGCGTCGCTTACTGATGACTTCCTCACAAAGGATATTACTGTAGTTCCTAAGGGCTTCAAGTTTGACGATTCCTCTTTTGCAAAAAGTAAAACTTCAGGCTTCCATTTTGAAGTATATAATACAAATTCTTCAGGAACTCAGGTTAAGGTCGATTCAAAGTATTACGAAATCAGATCGGAAAATGACGGTAACAATGCTAAGATTGCGGTGTTTACCTTCAAAGGCGCAAATAATGTAATCAGCTTTGAACACTCACCTCTCTACATTAAATATTGTGATGATAACGGTGAGCTTTACAGCGTAAAAATCGAAATCGGCGCTCCCGAAATTATTATGGTCGGTGAAAAGAGTAGCGACGGCAACTATTACTATTATGTTACTAAGGGCGTTGATACTACAACCGGACATATGGAAATTCTCGCAAAGAAAATGGGCGGTGACGCTGCTCTTAAATCGGCGATGAACGATGTTGAATGGGTTGCAGCCGGCAAAGGCGATGACGGCAACGGCGGTGTTAACAAGTACGGTTACTATGTTATGGGCGGCGATGCCGGTCAGGTAAGACGCTTCTGGAAAAACGAAACAACAGGAAACTATTATTGGGGCGGCGATAATCTTATAAATTATAATCGCTATTCTTGGCTTAATAAAGACGGCAGTACTAGGGAGGGTACTTATGAAGTGCTTACTCCGACAAAAACAACTCAGGCAGAGTTCAAGACTATTTTCCGTTCTCCGCAAGAAATTGTTACTTTCAACGGCAGAAAAGTTAATGAGCTGTTTAAATCGGAAAAGGTTTCAATTTTCAAATATCAGGCTTTGGTTTCGAATTATTTTACCGCCAACATTACTGCGAGCGAATACAATGATTATTTTCTGACTCTTAGCGGCGCGGCAAAGAAAAAAACAAAGAAAGGCGCAAAAAAGGAGTATTACGGACCGGACAGCAATTCATCGAAAGAGGAATCAATCAATCAAATCAGTTGGTTAACAGGCGGTCAGAGTAAAGCGTCTAAGCTTAATGTTGACGGTTATAAAACAGCTACAGACTATGAATACGGCGATGATGATTCACTTATAACCATTACATCTGTAGGGGCAATTCAGATTAACAAATCAAATCCCAATTATTACGAATCGCAGGATAGAACACCGTATAACAACGATGTTTATCCTACTAAGTCATATACTCTTTACTGCGGCTATATTCCTTCGGTTACAGACGCATGGGGCTGGAAAACCGCTTCTGTGGGTTGGAAAGCTTTTATTCATCTCGGAACCTACGGTGCAATCTTTGATTCTTCATCTGATTCCTGGGTGCCGGTAGGTAAATTTGGCGATATCTTTTCTACATCTTCAAAGTATTATAACGACTCTCTTACAGGGGTTAGTTACAGAAACTTGTTAAATTATTGCGATGCCAATACAGCCGATAAGGATACAAGATATCCTTATCCTTCAAGTAATAACAAAACCTTGTACTATACGGCGGGTAATGTAACAAACGGCATTCTTGCAACAGGCAGTGCTCTTCCCGCACAAGGTAACGACTATTATATTACCGGCGGCAATGAGGTTGACATTACAGTCGGATATCTTTCACATCCGTTTGCTATTGCTCTTGATGACCCCGAAGTTCCTACAATCGAAGGACTTACGGGTTCAGACTATTACTTTGAGAAGTTTAACGGAATTTCCGGTAAGTTTGACCACGGCTTCTTCTCAGGCGGTCTTCGAGACAATGTTACAATGCTTGATGTTAAGAGCTTTCACGATGATCTGACAGGTAATAATATTTCTCTTGCTGTAGGTTACACTGTAAGTTATATGCTTATGGACTATTCCTACGCAACCCGTTGTAGTCAGATATTTAACACAGGTATAGTTTATATCAGAGCAACAGGTGACGGAACGGAATCCGACACAACCGGTGACCTTGCATCAGGTAAAGGCTGGTCCTTGAAAAAAGAAACAAATGTATTCCATCAGTTCTTTGGAACTGACCAGTATTACGGCAATGATGAAGGCGGTTTCCTCGGAATAAATAAGGACGGTACAAAGGCTATTCTTGGCTGGGATACCTCTTTCCACAGAAGCTATTTTAATATTACATCTAACTCTGACCGAGCACCGCAGGCATCCTATTCCCCAAATGTTCAACCCGGTGACAGCAGCTACGGTACAAACTGCCATCCGCTTGCGCAGACAGAATGTACAACCTGCAACTGGGGTACTACGGGCGACGGAAAGCCTCAGGCTATGTGGGGCACAAGTAACGGAACCTTAATCAGTTGGTTCTATGACCAGGAAAACCTTACCAATTCAAAGATTACCTATGTTAAAAAAGAGTTTGAAAACTATACCTGGATGAAGAAAATCGGCTCTTCAAAAGGCGCTGAATTCTATGATTACGGAACGGTAGCAGCAGGTACTCAGGACTCCTTCGGCTTCATATCAACCCTTACAAGAATTAACGATGTACTCTGTGCCGATGATGTATGGGTTGTTGCAGGTAACCAGTCGAGAGAGTCTGATGTTTCGCCTACAAATATTTGTGCAAACGGCGGCACATTAGCTAACGGAGCAAGCTTTAAGCCATATACAGGCAACGGTGAGCACGCATCATATATAAATGTTAAATACTGTGCGGACAGAACTAATAATGTTTATCTTTGGAAAGCAGTTAAAATCGCAGACAGTGATAAGGTTAATATTATTCAGCTCGCATACAGCCAAGGTATTTGGTATGCTTTCGGTTATATTGATACCGACGGAGACGGAAAGAATGATGCTGATGAAAACGCGGTAATGTATTATTCAACTAATCCTACTTCCACATGGAAATTCTGCAAGACACGAACATCAGCTGACAGTCCTTCCTATATAGCTAATCCGTACGGTGCATCTACTACTGCTGCACTTACGCTTGATGAGACCACGGGTTCTTTTAAAACTATAGAAGTTTTGGGCGTAAACTCAATGGCAAGCCAGGGCTGATAAAACTTATCAGCCCTCAGGGCTTTAACATAATATTAAAGGAGGGCAAAGTATGTATAAGGCTTTTAGAAAAATTAAAAATAATAAGCACGGCTTCACTATATCTGAATTGATAGTAACTGTTGCTGTTATGTCTTTGTGTGCAGCTCTTCTTTGCCAACTCATGGGTTCAGTTTGGAAAAAATACCGAATGGTTGAGCAACTTTTTATTATTCAGTCAGAAGTTCAGGCAATCGTCAGGGCCTTCCAAGCTGATGCCAGCACAGGTTCTCTTGCGACGGCAACTAATGTTGACTTGTATTATGAGGATTTAGATGCACTGAAACAGACAAAAACTTTTGTATCATGTCCTCAGCTCGGAACATTTACGGAGAATGCCGACGGTTCACTCTATTTCCCGGAAAGAGATAAGAATACCGACGAAGCAAATGCTCAAAAGATATATACATATCTTTTTGTTTACAATGATTATTTCTATGTACTTAACGGTAACAGATCTACTGCGTACAGGTATAGGTACACAGATGAGGCAAAGGTTAAAATAAAATATGAGGTTTCGGTTGACGCTTTCCATAAAGACGCCAATAACCAAGAGAGCTCAACAAGATCTGACGGCTCTGGTCATGTTTATCTTCCCGGCGGCGTAACGGTTACTGTTGAAAGCGCACCTGATTATGACTTCCATTATGAGCTTCATACCTCATTCTCACTCAAGAACACTCTTGACGGCGGCGATGAGATTAATATGAACAATTCGAGGGTTACTGCACTTTCCAATGCCTATGTTGCAGGCTATACAAACGGAAAGCTTTCCAATTATCCGAATGTAACCAAGTCAAATGAAGAAGGATATGTAGGAGAAGCCGGTGTAACATACAGCTATTTGGATAAGGAAGCAACCGTAATAAAATATATTTCTCTTTATGACTTTAATTACGGTGCTCCGGCAAATCAAAACGGCAGTATGTCAGTCGGTTCAGGCTGCGGAATCAGTATTCTTATGATGGGCAATAATATAGGCGAGGGAGTTAAAACTACTCTTCGCGGATTCAGAGACAATGTCCTTAAAGGTAACGCTGTGGGAGAAATGATTATTGATCAGTATTACAATAATTGGTCTCCTGCGATTATTGAAATTTCAAACAAGAGCCCTCTTGCTAAGAAAATGCTTACTAACGCAATTATCGGTACGGCTTACTTAATTGAAACAGTTAATTAAACAGTCAAGTTTTCATTTCTGCACTCTACGGGCTTCTGTGGGGTGCAGTTCTTTGATATAGAATACAATTTTGTGTTGACAAAGACAAATTTTGGGAATATAATGAAAATGCAAAGTTACGGAACATTCCCATTTTTTTCGCTAAAAACGACATATCGGTAGGGTTTGGAGATTATTATGAAAAATTTAAGAAAAGACAAGGGCGGGTTTACCCTTGTAGAACTGATGATAGTGGTTGTTATTCTCGGTATTCTTGTTGCAATCGCTGTTCCGATTTTCGGTGTGGTCACAAGCAATGCAAAAAAGAAAACTTGCAGAAACAATATCGACACTATTGAAAAAGCCGGAACGCAGTATTTGCTTAACAGAAGCGATGAGAATATTTTCGGCGTATTTGCGGCAAACGCAGGCGGAGGCACGGCTACAACAAGTGTAACGGTTTCGAGCAAAGCGGAATCCGAGTCAAAGCTCTCTGCAGATTTTTTAAGCTATTTTGACGGCGGAGAATTACCTCTTTGTGAAGGTGAAACTTACACCATTTCAATTAATGCAGCAAACGATAACCGTTCAATATCCGTCGTTTGCTCTGAACACGGCGCAAGAGTTGACTGATAAAAACAAAAAAATTTAAAAATTTTTAAAAAAACACTTTACAAATGGAAAATAGTGTTATATAATGTGTACATAAGAGGTACGGAACATTCCCGTTAACCTTAAACAAGGTATCTTGGGCTCCCCGCCCATCATATAAAATTAAAAAATATTAATTAAAGGGAGATTTTACTATGAGAAAACTTATGAGTAAAAAAGGTTTCACACTCGTTGAATTAATGATCGTTGTTGTAATCCTTGGTATCCTCGTTGCAGTTGCAGTGCCGATTTTCGGTGCAGTTACTAAGAATGCAAGAATTAAGTCATGCAAGTCAAACCAGAGAGTTATCAAAGGTAACATGGAAACATTCATGATGACAGGCGGCGCTAGCGGCGAAGCTATTACTCTTGGTGCTGGTACATCATCAGACATCAAAGCAGAAGCATCATTCCTTTCACTCTTTGACGGCGGCGCTCTTCCTAAGTGCCCATCAGCTGATGCAGCTGGCACATACAGCGCTCTCGTAACAGTTACAACTACAGCTACAACTTATAATTCAGAGTGCACAGATGCAACAGGTATTGCTGAAGGCCACAACGCTTAATTTTAATTAACTTGTAAATTAGAGCAGAGGGTAACCCCCTCTGTTCTTTTTTTGTCTTTATTTTTGCCAATAACATTAATTCAATAATCAAATACACCTTGTAATAAGTCGAAAAATATTATATAATATTTTAAATATATAAACCGAGAGGGGATTTCCTTTGAAAACGGTAACAGATAATAAAAAATTAAGGATAAATGTTTTACTCGCCGCTTTGTTTGCAGGTGTTGTATTCATTGCTTTTTGCGTAATAAACGGAATTGCTCCGTTTGGTACGGAAACCATTTTAAGAAATGACGGACTTCATCAGTACGGTCCGTTTCTTGCTAATTATATTTCAAGAATTAAAGAGGGCGGTTCTGTTCTGTATTCGTGGAATCTCGGCGGCGGTGTAAATCAGTTTGCCCTGATTGCTTATTATCTTTTAAGTCCGTTTAATCTGATAGCTCTGCCGTTCAACACCTCAAATATCGATATTGCAATGATGCTGATTATTCTTGCAAAGACAATGTGTATTGCGGCATCATTCTGCTACTTTTTAAACAAAAAGTATTCTGTTTCCGATATCGTAACCGTAATTTTTTCGTTGATTTTTACTTTCAGCGGATTTTACATTTGCTATTATTACAATACAATGTGGTTAGACGCACTTATTGCTTTACCGCTTGTAGCTCTCGGCATTGAAAACATTGTTTACGGTAAAAAGTCAACATTATATTTTGTTGCACTTACATATACAATTTTTGTTAATTTCTATATCGGTTATATGGTCTGCATTTTTGCAGTTCTGTATTTCTTCTATTTGATTTTCTCAAAGGATATTACTCGAAACGGTGAAAAAGAAGAAAATGAACTCCCCATATTAAAAGTAATGACGAAATTCGGCTTTTCTTCACTCTTTGCCGGAATGATTTGCGCTTGTGTTATTCTCCCTGTTTTCTTTGCAATCAGTTACGGTACCAACAAAAGCGACTTCGATACCGTTGATTCGCTTTTCAATTTTTTCGATTTCCTTTCATATCACTTAACGGGCATTACTCCCGTTCCTCTTGAAGCAACAACCAGCACGGCTCCGTATTTAATGAGCAGTATGCTCACTTTCCTTACAGTTCCTGCATTTTTCTTCTTGAAAAATGTCAAGCCGAACAGAAAAGTTGCCACGGCTGCCATAGTTGCAATTTTCTATTTCTCGTTTGCAATCCCGAAAATGAATTATTTCTGGCACGGATTCTCTGCACCGGCAAATCTGCCTTACAGATTTTCCTTTATTTATCTTTTCTTCATACTTACTCTTGCGTATGAGGTAGTCAGAAATTTAAAGGAACTGCCGGTCTGGTCTTACGGAATATCCGGCGCGTTGATTGTTATAGCAATTGTTTATTCAAAGTATTCGCAATTCAGTGACCATTTTGAAACAAAAATGCTCGTTATCAGCGCAGTAGCAACAGTTTTGTATCTGGCTTTGCTTTTGTTATACAAATATAACAAGCTCAACAGCAAGGTTTTTAATACCGCGCTTGCCTTGGTTCTGGTTGCAGAAATTATTTTAAGTAATTATCAAAACTTTATCACTATCGAAGATAAAAAAGATTATTATCCATATACCAACGAAGTTGAAGAGATAAAGAAATACATTGATGAAAACGAGGACGGCGGTTTACATAGATTTGAAATAGTCGAAAGCAGTAAGAATGTTCAAACCTATCCCGCGCTTTACAATTACAACGGTCTTTCAACTTTCTCTTCTCTTTCGGACGGCGATTTCTCAGGTACTCAGAGTATGCTTGGCATTTACGGCAACTTCGGTAATTCGTACTTGTATGCAACGCAAAGCCCTATATATAATGCAATGTTTGCTCTCGACTATGTATATGACGCGCAAAACATTCTTGAAAGCGATAATTATTATGAAAAGGTAGCTGAAATAGGAAACGGAACACTTTATAAGGTTACAAACAGATTACCTATCGGTTATTGCGTCAGAGAGGATATTAAAGCATGGTCTCCGTACAGCTATCTTACAACATCGGTTCAGTCATTACTTTGGCTCTATTCAACGGGAGTCAAGGACGTTATGGATTATCAGAAGCCGGTTGATGTTATATATAACGGATGTCATTCGGTTGACGCTGATACAATTTCACAGTATGTTCTTGATTCACCGACCGAAAACGAATATGTTGCGGAAGAAACCGAGCATGAACACGAACATGAACATGAAGAACATACGGATGATTATAAATCAGATTTGACTGACTCTGCAGACGCAAGTCAATATGAATTTGTTTTTTCAGCGGAAAATGTCAGCCAGATTGTTGACCTCGTCGGAGATGTTTATTATCTCAAGGCAACAGAGGATGGATTTAATGTTGATTTTAATTTCGTAGCGGAAGAAGACGGAGAAATTTTTGCACTCGTTAACAGCGGTTCAATGCAGACTTTAACTGCAACTCATGAGGACGGAAGCAAGAAAGAATTTGATATTTCCAACCGTCATTTGAGCGATCTCGGTTATTTCAAAAAAGGTGAAAAATATACGCTTACTGTTTCAAATCCCGACAGACCGCTTTCCGAATATGATGAAAAGTATCCGCTGTCAGATTCAATTCAGATGTCGGTTGCAACAGTGAACGATGCAAAATTCCTCGAAGGCTACAACAACATTCTCGAAAACGGAACTCTTGATGTAAAAGAATTTGATGACACATATATTCACGGTACTGTTAATGCTACAATTGATGGTATGATGATGATGCCTATGCCATACGACGAGGGTTGGACTGTTTATGTTGACGGTGAGCAGGTTGAACTCTTTGAGCACGAAAGCCATATTATGATGTTCGAGCTTTCAAAGGGCGAACATGAAATTGAAATGTCATATTTCCCGTTAGGACTTAAAGAGGGTATTTTTGTTTCAATAGGCGCTGTTTTGGGTCTTGTAATGGTTTTACTTCTCGGTAAAGTCCATAAAATGAAAGAAGAGTTTATCGCAGAAGAAGAAAAGAAAGAAACTGACGAAAAGGGTAAGGAATAGAAATGGAAGACTACGAATTATTTTTACTTGCAATGCGAATATATATATCAGCATGTATCTTCGTTTTCGGCATATGTATCGGCAGCTTTTTGAATGTTCTTGTTTACAGAATTCCACTCGGTCTTGACTTCAAAAAAGGCTCGTCGTTTTGTCCGACCTGTAAACACGAATTAAAATGGTATGACCTGTTTCCGCTTTTCAGTTGGTTATTCTTAAGGGGAAAATGCCGTTACTGCAAGGCTAAAATTTCACCTATTTATCCCATAGGCGAAAGTATTACGGGCATAATGTTTGTATTATCCTATGTGTTCGGCACAGGCTGTCAGCTCAAGCTTGCATTGCTCGGATATTTTATGATTTGCGCGGCTTTGTTCGTTACATTTTGTATTGACTACAAGCATATGTTTATTCCGGATTCAATGTGGATTACGGTTTTACTCGGTGGTATCGTTATCTATGTTGACTCGCTTATCACCGACGGATGGGACAAAAAGGAGCTTACAAACAGAATAATCGGTGCTTTGGTTGTAAGCGTTTTGTTTTATCTTATCGCATACATTAAACCCGACGCTATGGGCGGTGGGGATATCAAGCTGATGTTTGCTGCGGGATTTGCTCTCGGCTCGGTTAAGGTTGTATTTTCCTTGCTCGTGGCAGGCCTTGTAGGCACGGTTTATCTGTTAATTACAAATTCTCTTAAAAAAGAGAATTTGAAAAAACAAGTGCCGTTCGGTCCTCACCTTGCAGTTGGTATTTTTACTGCTTTGATATTCGGCGATTCAATTATAAAGTGGTATTTAGGAATGTTTTTATAAGGTCAAGCGGAGAGTATTTCTCCGCTTAATCTGTTATTTGAGAGTATTATGAATGAAAAGAAAAATCACAATTTAATATGTCCTTACCATAAGAAATGCGGCGGCTGTCAGCTTTTAAATATGTCTTATGAAGAACAGTTAAGTCATAAAATGGCATTGGAAATAAAACTGCTCGGTAAATTCTGCAGAGTTCAGGAAATTATCGGAATGGATAATCCCTACCGTTACCGCAATAAATCGCAGTATGCTTTCGGAAGTGTGAATAACAAGACGGTTGCAGGGATATACCAGTCTTCAACACATAAGATAGTTGATATAGAAAAATGCTTGCTTACTGACCCTAAAGCAGATGAAATTTGCCTTATAGTCAAAAAACTTCTAAAGAGCTTTAAGCTGAAACCTTATGATGAAAAAACAGGACAAGGTTTCTTAAGGCATTTGCTTGTTAAGACGGCGTATAACAGCGGTGAAATTATGGTTGTGCTTGTTACGGGCAAAGCGGAATTCCCGAAAAAGCGCTCTTTTATCAACGCTTTGATTAAGGCTTGCCCCGAAATTACTACTGTTGTGCAAAATGTAAACAATAAATTTACAAGTATGGTTTTGGGTGACAAAAGCGAGGTACTCTACGGCGACGGAAAAATCACCGAGGAACTTTGCGGCTTGAAATTCAGAATTTCACCAAAGGCGTTTTATCAGATTAATCCTATTCAAACCGAAATTCTATATAAAAAGGCTCTTGAATTTGCAGATTTCAAGGGTACTGAAGAAATAATTGACGCCTATTGCGGAACGGGAACGATAGGTCTTATTGCAAGCAGGAGCGTAAATAGAGTTATCGGCGTTGAAATCAACAAGGACGCTGTTAAGGATGCAAAGGAAAATGCTAAGCTGAACGGCATTGAAAATGTTGAATTCTATGCAAATGATGCAGGAAAATTTATGGTTGCGCTTTCCGAGGAAAAGCATAAAATTGATGCGGTCATTATGGATCCCGCAAGAGCAGGCGCGGATATTCCTTTCCTTTCGTCACTTGTTAAGCTTGCGCCCGAAAAGGTTGTATATGTTTCCTGTAACCCGGAAACGCTTGCAAGAGATTTGCACTATTTGACAAGACGGGGATACAAGGTTAAGAAAATTCAACCGGTCGATATGTTCCCGCATACCGATCATGTGGAAACGGTATGCTTATTGTTGCGGAAGCAATAAAACTTCATTAGTTATTTTTTAATTGTCAGGTGTTGCGTCTGCATTGATGTTAATAATAGGATAAGAAAAAACGATGAAAAAAGGATTAACAAACAACCAACTGAAAATAATTGCGCTTGTTTCAATGACGATAGACCATATCGGAACAGCGATGTTTCCTGATGTTCAAATTTTAAGAATAATCGGCAGATTGGCATTTCCGATTTTTGCTTATATGATAGCAGAGGGCTGTAAATATACGAGAAACAGAAAACGGTATGTAACTGTTATTGCAGTTGAGGCTCTTATTTGTCAGCTTGTATTCTTTGCGGTTGAAAAGTCTTTGTATATGAACATTTTTGTTACATTTACTTTGAGCATCTTTTTGATTTTTCTTGCCGATAAGGCATTGAAATCAAAAAAAGCGTCGTATTATGTGACAGTAGCAGTATGTTTGCTTCTGCTTTACTGCGTGTGTGAGATATTGCCGAAAAAATTAGCCTTTAACGATTTTGATATTGATTACGGATTTTTCGGTGTTATAACACCTGCGGTTATTTATTTTGCAAGAGAAGAAAAACAGACAAAAATTTCTGTTGTCGCTTTAATGTGCATATTACTAGGCTTGCGCTACGGAGATATTCAGTATTATTCGTTGCTTTCCGTGTTTCCGTTGCTGTTCTATAACGGGGAAAGAGGAAAACTTAAGCTGAAGTATTTCTTCTATGCATATTATCCTCTGCATCTCGCGGTAATATATTTGGTTTCGTTAATCATTTTAAAATAAAGGAGAATAGAAATGTTAAGACATATCGTCATGTGGAAATTTAAAGACACACCCGAGCACACAAGAGCTGAATGTGTTTAAATAGCAAAAGAGGGGCTTGAAGCACTTCCCGAAAAAGTGCCTACCTTGAAATCAATTCGTTTCATTAAGAATGAAGTGGTTTGTGACAGAAATTTTGACGCTCTTCTAATCGTTGAAACAGAAGATGAAGCAGACCTTGAGGCATATAAGGTTCATCCTGAGCATAAAAAGGTTGCGGCATTTATAGCTACCTGTACGGAAAATCGCGGTGCAGTTGATTATTGGTGCTGAAGATGGGGCGGAATTATCCGCCCTTATTATTTTAGCTTTTATGTTGAAGTATGTTTGACAAAAAATATCGAACACAGAGAAGGTCTGTTAATTGTATCGGATTATTATTTGCAGGTTTTATGTAAAGCAAAAGGCGGTAAATACCGCCTTTATTTTCGTTATCTCGTTGCGTTTGAAACTGCGTTGCCTGCACCTGTAACCAGATCATTCACTGCGTCGCCGACACCGGTAACTACATCGCCTACACCTTCACCGAGGTCGCTTGCAGCTTCTCCGATACCGTTACCCACATTGTTTGTGTTGTCTCTCATTGTGGTTGTAGATGTTGTAGATGAGACAGGTCTTGTTGTAGATGTGGTTGTGTTTGTATCACCGAGCGTGTCTTTATTTCCGCAAGCGACAAATAAAACTGCACAGAGTACAAGCAAAACTGAAAAAATTAAAATACCTTTTTTCATAAAAAATAATCTCCTTGTTTTATTATTCGTTTTTGTATTAGTTATTATTGCCGTTTATTTTGTTAATATTCCGTTATCTGAATAAAGCAGGATTAAAATATCCGCTTCTTCACCTGTTGCAGTATCAACATAAACTAAGAATTCCTGATTGCTTTCGTTTTTACAGCGGAATTCATAGCAAAGCCTTTCTGTTGCATAATCTGTGGGAATTACGGCAAAGCGAGAGGAAATAACTTGTAAAAGCGGACTGAGTTTTTTTTGCGCTTCTTCTTTTGAAACAGACGGAACTTTTAAATCTCTTTGCGAATGATTCATTATATATCCGCGTGCATCAAGGGAAATTACGTCGCCTGTTTCGAGGTTGATACTTACCTTTATTAAATCTGCATAGTATAGTATTTCGCCCTTAAAGTATGCAAAATTAACAGTGCATATTCCGTCGCTCACATAGTAATAACTGTCTTTCATATTTCTGAAGCCTTTTGCCGTCAGAAACTGTGACGCCCTTTCTATTGCGTCTTTTTCCGAAAGGGAGGTTTCACCGACAAAAGCGGAGCCGAGAATATATACGGGATAACCGCCTCTTTTTGTAATGGCAAGCGTTGTATCTTCGCATGAGAACAAAAAGGAAGGAATATCGCCCTCTTGCTCACCGACATAGTTTATTTCATCGGTTTTAACATCTAAACATTCAGCGGCTTTTTTTCTTGCTTCGTCTTTAGTCAGTGTTTTTTCTCCCGCCAAAAGCTTTGGCTTTTGCTGAAGAATATGGTCGGAAAACGGTCCGTCGTAAATGAGCGTCGGATAATCTCCGGTTGACTGTTGGATATCGCTCATTGTGGTTGTAAGGGAGCGAATTTCTTTATCCCCTTTTTCAAGTGTGCTTTGCGAGTCCGAAAATGAAAGAGTTCCGCTTTCAATACTTTCGTTGATTTTTAAAAACTCATCGGTCAGCTTTTCAGAATATTCTATAAGAGTTCGTATTTCTTTTCGTTCTTTATCGGAAATGGTTCCGCCTGACGAAAGCTTTTTGTTTAGCGAAGAAACAAAAGTTCCGACTTGTGAAAGAAATCGGCTTGTGTTGTCGAGCCGTGTATCTGAAACAGGTAATGATGCAAGCGCAATTTTTGCACTTGAGGCATCACGGATTAAATCGTTGGCAACATCACCCAAAAGAGCGGGCGTTCCGGAATATAATCCCTTGGTTAAGCTTGTGTTAATTGCTGAAATATATTCTTCAAGCTCAGCAAGTG